>CAXIDO010000240.1:0-4657 GCA_964022745.1 uncultured Methyloligella sp.
ATTTGCATATACACTTTCAACATTTAACATAAAAGATGTTGAAGTTAAGTTTGGACTTAGCGGAAACCTGACTGATAAAATTGGTCTTAGCGGTACATTATACTACTCACCAGAATATACAGGTGAAACTGGAGAAACTTTAACATATGAAGGCGGCGTAACTGTTGCTCTTGGTACATATGGTCGTTTCTCACCTTCTTTCTCAGCTACTCTAGGTTACACAGATTTCCTAGACGCAGCATTTGAAGCCGGTTCTTATACTTACTGGAACGCTGGTGTTGAAGTTGGTTTTGCTGAAAAATTCACTCTTGACCTTCGTTACTGGGATACAGATGTTGACAGCACAAACACTTTCCTAGGTGAAGATGGAACAGATGAGCGCTTTGTAGCAACTGTTTCTGCTAGCTTCTAAGCACCCATTCAATAAGACTATTCTCCAAAGAACGGGGCTTCAAAATTTGAAGCCCCGTTTTTAATTATTCTGAAGATATCATGCCTGATCACAATTTATTGCTTTCGTAAAAAAGTTACGAATCAGCTATGATTGTCTCGGAAAGTTTCTAGATCTATAGTGAAAAATGCGGCTTCAATAGACTAGATTTGATTTTAATTTTTACATTTACAAATAACTGACCTGTCACTCTAAATTCTCATGTTGGTGATTTGACTTAATTTTTTTATGTAGTGGAAACCTAATCCACTTTTTATGAGGTGGTAACCTATCCACTAGGGGGTACTTAATGAAAACTAACTTCTTAACAACTCGAATTGCAGCTTTTTCTGCAGCTCTTCTTCTTAGCTCTGGGATTGCTCATGCGGGTGATCTGTTTAACCGTGGTGGTAGCTTAAAAGATGCACCTGTTGTTCATTCAGATCGTCCTGAATTGTCAGCTAATGTGGCACTTACTACAGACTATGTGTTTCGCGGAATTTCTCAAACAGAAGAGAACCCAGCCATTCAAGGTGGTTTTGATGCCACTTATAGAATGTTCTATGCTGGTGTTTGGGCATCGAACCTAGATTTTGGATCTGATGGAAACGGTAACGATATTGCAAATATCGAAATTGATGTTTACGCCGGTCTAAAGCACAAATGGCGCAATACAGAATTTGACCTAGGTGTGATTTATTATGCTTACCCAGGTGCTGAAGATGCTGGCGGCGAACTTGATTATGTTGAACTTAAATTTGGCTCTTCAACAGAGCTTACAGACCGTATCACATTCAATTCAACAACTTATTGGTCACCTGATTATACAGGAGAGACAGGTGATGTGATTTCATCTGAATGGCAGGTTGTTGTTGCACTTGGTGAATATCGTGGCATGAAGCCATCTTTCTCAGCGTTAATCGGTTATGTTGATTTTCTTGATGATGGTTTTGAAGCAAATTCATATACCTATTGGAATGCTGGTGTTGAGGTTGGTTTGAATGATAAATTCACTCTTGACCTACGCTACTGGGACACAGACAATGATGGCAATGATCCAAATGCTGGTGAAAATTCAGAAGCACGGTTTGTTGGAACGGTTTCAGCTAGCTTCTAATTAACGCTAATTCAAAAATACTACAAAAACAAAAAAACGAGGCTTTTTTCAAAGCCTCGTTTTTTTTGATCTTTTTTTATTTAAACAAAGATATCTTTATCTCACTGGAGGTAAATAGACCTTTGGTAAGCGACATAATTTCTTTTGATATTCGTTTTGACCACAGGCTGTTAATTTGCCGCCTTTATCATAACAAATACGAATTTCTTTTAAGCGTCGCTTGCCACATACAATTGAAATCATCTCAGGCTTCATATCAGGGTTAGCAATGAGAAAATCATTTTCAATTTCTTTTGGTGACAAAAGCATTGGCTTGCTTGGTTTCTGATATCTTGGTGGAATCTTCACGCTGTTATAAAGTTGGCGAGATAATTTATAATACCCTTCAGGTGTGAGACCTGAGCATGTGCCATGTTTTTTATATTCGTGAATGATCAAACCTTTAGATGGCATGATGTCGAGCATGGATTGAATAACTTCTCTTGAAATCCATGGATTCTTTTTTGTACGACAGCTTTGTGGCCAGCCCTTTTTATATTGCGGCCACACGCCATGTAGAACAAACGAATAAGGCCGACCTGAAGTGCATTGTGGTTCTCTCTTATGCTTGCCTGCTGTTTCACAATATGTAGGAGACCATGAAAGAACCAAATCATAATAATCAAAACGACCAGGTATGTGTTTTTGATTTCGGTAATATTTCTTACTGTTCTCATATTTATTCCCGTAATCACGGGCATTTGCCATTTCATTGTCGGAAGGAATAAATTGAACTACTGCCCAAAGACCGGTTAACGCTAAAAGAGATAGAATGAATTTATACATTGTGCGATTTGTGGGGCGCTTCATTTTGTTTGTTCCCTCTTATATTTATCAATATTTGATAGTTAGATAGCTATGTTATTTATATTTTTCAATAAGTTTCGTCATTTTGCTTATCTATCAGATTAAATTAGCCACTTTTAAGGCAAAGCTTTGGACTATGGCCACTTCTTTTAGATGATCGAACCGACCGGAGGCTCCGCCATGTCCTGCTTCCATGTTTGTTTTTAAGTAAAGACTATTATCATCTGTTTTTGTGTCTCGCAATTTGGCTACCCATTTTGCTGGCTCCCAATAGGTAACACGTGGATCTGTTAGTCCGGCCATTACAAGCATTGATGGATAGTCTTGTGCTTTGACATTATCATATGGTGAATAGCTTTTGATGCGCTCATACGCTTCTTTGCTCTCGATTGGATTGCCCCACTCAGGCCACTCTGGCGGTGTTAAAGGTAGCGTGTCATCAAGCATTGTGTTGAGCACATCTACGAAGGGAACTTCTGCGATAATTCCTGCAAACAAATCGGGGTTCATGTTCACTACGGCGCCCATCAACATGCCACCGGCAGATCCGCCATGGGCAACAATGTTGCCTTTGGTTGTGAAATTTTCTTTTACAAGATATTCACCGGCTGAAATGAAGTCTTTAAAGCTATTGGTTTTATGTTCCATTTTGCCATTTTTATACCAATTATAGCCTTTTTCCTTACCACCACGGATGTGAGCAATGGCATAGATAAAGCCACGGTTGACCAGGCTTAAATGGTTAGCGTAAAAACCGGCTGGCATTGAGATACCGTATGATCCATAGCCATAGAGAAACAGAGGCGCTGAGCCATCTAATGGTGTGTCTTTTTTATAAAGCAATGTGACAGGGATCTTCTCTCCGTCATGGGCATCGGCCATCACTCTTCTTGTGACATAATCCTCGATGGTATGACCGGATGGAACTTCTTGTGTTTTTCTCAAAACCCGCTCTTTGCTTCTCATATTATAATCAAATATTTGAGCTGGCGTGGTCATAGACGAATAGGTGAAACGAATTAAATCAGTTTTAAACTCATAGCCACTAGAAAGCCCTAGTGAATAAGCTTCTTCATCAAATGCAATGGCGTGCGATGAATTGCTTTCAAGGTCACGAATGACAATACGAGGAAGACCATTTTCACGCTCGAGATGGACCATAAAGTCAGCGAAGACATTGATATCTATAATTAAACGCCCAGGTTGATGATCAATTAGGTCTTTCCAGTTTTCCATTGCGGTTTGTTCAACAGGTGTTGTCACAATTTTAAAATCTTCAGCCTCATCTTTGTTCGTGAGGATATAAAGCGTTCCATCTCTTTCTTCGATAGAATATTCATGACCGCTTATGCGTGCTGCAACGCAGTTTGGGGTGCCTTTTTGATCATCAGCATCGATTAAATGCCACTCTGATGTTTCATGGCCTGATGCATTGATGACGACATATTTATTTGATTGAGTTGTGCCTATGTTCACAAAGAAACCCGGGTCTTGCTCCTGGTAGACCAATTCGTCAGTTTTGTCTGCTGCATTACTTAAGTGCCTAAATACAAAGGCTGGGCGATGGTTGTCATCTCTTTGGACGTAATAAAGGGTTTCGCTATCATTGCCCCAACAGATGTTTCCTGTTGTTTTTTCAATTGAATGTTCCCTGTCTTCGCCGGTTTTTATATCCCTGATATAGGCCGTATAATATTCAGAGCCTTTGTCATCAACTGACCAGGCAACCAACTCATGATTTGGGCTGTGGCTAATGCCGCCAAATTGGAAATAGGCTTTGCCTTCGCTTAATTTATTCCCATCAAGCAGGACGGTCTCGACGCCGGTTTCATTATGTTTACGGCAATAGAGAGGGTGTTCACCATCCTGGACATATGAGATGTAATAACTCCACTCTCCGTCTGGCTGAGGAACGGAACTATCATCTTGTTTGATACGTCCTTTTAACTCTTCGAATAATACAGATTGCAAATCTGATGTATCTTTTAATGCGTCTTCGGTATAGGCATTTTCTGCTTCCAGATACGCTCTGATCTCGCCATCGAGTTTTGATGGGTCTGTCATGACCTCCTGCCAATTATCTGCTCGTAACCAATGATAGGGATCTTCATAATTTAGACCATGGTGAGAGTTTGAAATTGGTCGTTTTTCGGCTTTTGGTGCAGACAGAGTGCTCATATATTTGTCCTGAAAATTGATGATATCCGAGATTTGATCCTGTTTTTTAGCAAATCGCTAAAAAAGATTTGAACTGTTGGTTCTAT
>CAXIDO010000241.1:0-4641 GCA_964022745.1 uncultured Methyloligella sp.
AGTTCTTTATTTTCCCGGCGCAGTTTTGAAGCTTCTAAAGCTCTTGCTGTTATGAGCAGAAGACGATCTGCTTTAAAGGGCTTTTCAACATAATCATAAGCGCCTAGCTTAATCGCTGTCACTGCTGTTTCAACATTGCCATGGCCTGAAATAATTACGATTGGTAGATCAGGGTGACGTTTTTTCACCTGATTTAGAACTTCCAGTCCATCCATTCGGCTGCCTTGCAGCCAGATGTCTAGAATGACTAAATGCGGTTTTCTTTCTTCGACAGCAGCCAAAGCTTCATCGCTGTTTTTGGCAAGACGAGTGCTGTGCCCCTCATCTTCTAGAATTCCCGAAATGAGGTCTCGGATATCTGCTTCATCGTCGACAATCAGAATGTCTGAAATCATGTCATAGCCCTATTAACAAAAGTGGTATTACAATTTTAATTTTTTACAATTCTAAATTTAAATTCGTTCTTTTCTTCAAGCAGCGTTTCCAGATTGTTCTTGTGAGATCAGCTCACTTCGTTCTGGTTCGGAATCTGGTTTTTTCTGATTAGCTGGCGTTTTCAACGGTATAACCAGACTAATTTTTGCTCCATGTTTTCTTTTTGAAGTCGTTGGTGCATCAGCCAGGCGCAATGACCCTCCATGCTGCTCCGTAATTCTTTGTACAATCGCGAGACCAAGGCCGGTTCCTTTAGCTCTTGTCGTCATGTATGGTTCGGTTAATCTGTTGCGATTATTCTTGGGAAGGCCGCAGCCATTATCTAGCACGTCGATATAAACTGTTTCGTTTTTAATACGAACTGATGTTTCTATTTCACCTTTAACATCGATGCCACTTTCTTTCGCGGTTTCAATTGCTTCACTTGCATTTTTCACCAGATTCGTCACGGCCTGATTAATTAGGCGCCTGTCAAAATAAGCTATGACGGCTTCTTTTGGGACATCGACATTTATTTTAATATTGGATTCGCTTACCTGGAATAAAAACACAGCTTCTTTGACCACTTCACGGATGTCTTGAAACTCCATGGTAGGCGTGGGTAATCTGGCGAATGATGAGAACTCATCTACCATACGGCCGATATCAGCGACCTGTCTGATGATGGTGTCTGTACATTTGTCAAAGACATCACGGTCTTCTTGAATTTTATCACCATATTTTCGGCGAATGCGTTCGGCTGAAAGTTGAATTGGTGTGAGCGGGTTTTTAATTTCGTGGGCGATACGTCTAGCGATATCTGACCAGGCGCTGTTACGTTCTGCGCTTACGAGTTCAGTTATATCATCAAAGGTAATGACATATCCATAATCCTGATCTTCAGAACTTTCTTCTGTTACGCGGACGGCAAAGCTGCGCTCAACATCACCTGCCATCAGTGTGATCTGTCTTTCGCAATCTGTTTTTTGTTCTTGTTTTAAGTCGCGCCAAATTTCGTAAATTTCTGGAACGGCTGTGCTTAATGGATTGCCGACAAGGTCTTCTTCATTTTTGACCAGAAGTGTGCCTGCACTTTTATTCACCAGGTTTATCTTGCCGTCCAAGTCAGCGCCCATGATCCCAGCGCTAACACTTGAAAGAACCGCTTCGATAAAGCGCCGTCTCTCATCTATGGTAAAATTGGCTTCCATTAGGTTATCGCGCTGTTGGCGCAATTGTCCGGTCATATTATTGAATGTCTTAGTGAGATGTCCGACATCACCATCTCTTTTATGTACTGGGACTTCTGCGTCCAGGTCTCCAGCTGACACCTTTTGAGCCGCACTTATGAGGTCTCTGATTGGTGAGATGATCCGGTTAGCAAGCCAAATTCCTAGCCAGACGGCTGCTAATAGGAGTATTAATGCGATAAGGACATACATCAAACCAAATGCAACCTGAATTCCGGCTCTGTTTTTCTGTAAAGATTTATAAGCAGCGATATGTTCTTTGGTTCGGTTTAAGTGCTTAATTACATTTTGATTAACTTGACGATATACGTAAAGGTAAGCGCCAGGGATTTTTTCTAACTTTTTAACAGCAGCTAATTCATTGGTCGATCCAGGTGGAATGATCGAAACTTTATTATTATCGACTGTGGCCATCACAACATTACTGGGTTGTGAAAAATAACGATTTGGTTCAGTGGCTGCTTTTGCCAAGACCACTCCATCAGCATCAAATACATATGACATTTGTAAGGAGCGTAACGCAGTTTGAGAGGTTAAAAGTTGGTCAAACTTTTCTCTGTTTCCATTGATCGTATTCCAACTCTCGTCCAAATCTGTTGCCATAGCTACAATGTCTGATCTGATAACCTGTCCATGTTCGTCGAGAAAAGAACGGGCAACATCACCAGATGTATCAATGATGGCAGCAATTCGTTTTGAGAACCAGAAATCCAAGCGTTGATCAAGTGAGAAGCTTGCGAATATAGCTAGAATGATAGCTGGCAGCATGGCGATCATGCAAAAGAGGCTCACAATTCGAATGTGAAGCTCTGCGCCCGCAGTTTGACCTTTTCTATCCTGCCATAAAAGATAAATTTGCCATAGAACGATGGTCACCAATGCGAGTATTAATGCGCAGTTTATCAGTAGTACTGTGATGACTACGTTGTTAGACGGGGCAATTGGTGTGAGGCCGGTGAGAATGAGAAAAGTAACAACAGCTGATAGAAGAGCCATGACAACTGTGATTAGGCCGGCTTTGAATAGAAGAGGTCTATCGACATGAGAGACAATGTTGGTGGCTTTTATAAGTTTCTTTGCTGACTTTTGTACTTTTACTTTAGTGAGGCGTGCGGTATTTTTAAAGGGCCCCTGATCTTTTTGAAGAATGTTTTTTTCTTCGGGTCTCTCTTTTTTGGGGTCCGCCTTTTCGGTATTTATGTTTGTTTTCTCTTCTGACATTTTATAAGACCGAAACTCTTTACCGTTCATAAATTCAGATACATTCACATTGGATATGCTGACTTCAGATATCTGCCTGTATACTCTTGTTTGTTAGACGAATTCTCATGAAATTTTCATCTAACTGTGATCAGAAAGCATCACAATTTCCTGTTGCTAATGAGTGACAGTTTTTCCCATGAAACACAAGTTTTATTTGTGAAAGATGATTAACAGAAATTCTATGATGTTTGCATGACACTAACTGGGATATTATGGCAACAAAAAGGGCAGTTGGGATTTTTTTACCAACTAGCCCCTATTTTTACAAAATGTAATTTGTCGTTGCTATGTGACTGTTTAGTGACGAATTGGATGAAATTGTATATCCAGGTCTCTTATTTTTTTTCTCAAGGTATTTCTATTAATACCAAGAAGATCCGAGGCTTTAATCTGGTTGCCATTGGTGGCTGCCAGCGCGGCCAGAATAAGGGGCTTTTCCACTTCTTTTATCACCCGATCATAGAGACCTGGTGGAGGAAGATCTGCTCCAAATGTGGTAAAATAATTCTGCAGATGATTTGCTACAAATCCTGGCAAGGATTTTTCCTCTTTCATTACTGGTTCTGAGGGAGAAATTGAACTTGAGAGTTCTTCTTCTACCACAACTTTTGTAATGATCTCTTCTGGGTGCAGCGCGGTGATGCGTTGCACAAAGTTTTCTAATTCGCGCACATTACCGGGCCATTGATAGGTTTGCATGCGCTTAATTGCATCAGGTTCAAAACGTTTAACCGGCAAGCCCTGCTCTTCAGCTTTGCGTAAGAAATGATGGGCCAGATCAGATATATCATCAAGCCTTGATCGTAATGGAGGGACTTTAATTGGAACCACGTTTAATCTGTAGTAAAGATCTTCTCGGAATGTTCCGGCATGAATGAGTTTTTGCAAATCTCTGTGTGTGGCGGCAACAATCCTTACATTGGTTTTGATCGGCACACGTCCGCCAACCCTGGTGTATTCGCCCTCTTGTAAAACTCTTAATAGTCTCGTTTGAGCTTCGAGTGGCATGTCGCCTATTTCGTCGAGAAACAGCGTTCCACCTTCAGCTTGCTCAAAACGGCCAATATGGCGGCCTTGTGCTCCGGTAAAGGCACCTTTTTCGTGTCCAAATAATTCGCTTTCGATTAACTCTCTTGGAATAGCTGCCATATTGATGGCAACAAATGGTCCCGCAACACGGTTGGAGAAATCATGTAACGCTCTTGCCACCAGTTCTTTACCGGTTCCGCTTTCACCTCGTATCATGACTGAAAGATCAGTTTTCATGACACGTGCAATAATGCGATAAATATCTTGCATGGCAATTGAGCGACCAATTAGAGGTAACTGCTCATTATCTTCTTCAACGACCTTGTTAATATTTGGTTTGGCCGGTTCTTCCAGGGCCCGCTCGATGACATTCATTAATTCGGTTAAGTAAAAAGGTTTGGGGAGGTAATCAAAAGCACCTTTTTCTGATGCCTTGATGGCTGTCATGATGGTGTTTTCAGCGCTCATAACGATGATTGGAAGTTCTGGGCGTTGTTTTTTAATTTGCGGGATAAGATTAAAGGCATTTTCATCTGGCATAACCACATCTGTTATAATGAGGTCGCCATCACCAGCTTCGGCCCAGCGCCAAAGTGTTGCTGCGTTACTTGTTGCTCGAGGCGAATAGCCGGCTCTGCTTAAGGCTTGTGTGAGCACGGTGCGAATGGCGGCATCATCATCTGCA
>CAXIDO010000242.1:0-4617 GCA_964022745.1 uncultured Methyloligella sp.
AAGGGCTTTTAATTGGCGAAGCCGCTAGCCCTAAAATCACAGCAGATATCAAGTCAATCATAGATAAGAGACAATCAATTCTCCACGTGAATGAACTTAGATCTATGCATATGGGTCCTAATGATATCATTCTAGCCATTTCCATCGATTTCAAAGACGACATGACCGCCGTCGAAGTCGAAAGTCAAATTGCGGACCTTGAAAAAGAAATCAAATCCAAATACCCGGAAATGAAGCACCTCTTTATCGAAGTTCAAAAAAAGGATGACCATGACGCAGATGAAAACACGAACAAGGCAACGGTTTAAATCTTTTCTGGAAAGCTTAAACAAAGAGACTTGTAATAATAAAGTTTGCCTATAAGTACTACGGGTTATCCATGCCGTGTATAAACAACACCACTTTGGCGAAGTAAATACAGGCAGAGATAAAAGCATCAAATCAGGTCCAATAAGAAAGAGCGCCCAAATGGAATATACCACCCTTGGTCAAACCAATATCAAAATAAGCCGAATCTGCCTTGGAACGATGACATGGGGGACACAAAACAGCGAAAGCGAAGGTCACGCCCAAATGGACTACGCCTTAGATCAAGGGGTAAATTTCTGGGCTACAGCAGAAATGTACGCCGTACCGCCAACAGCTGAAAGTTACGGCTCAACAGAAACCATCATCGGCACTTGGCTCAAAGCAAATAAAAGCCGCCGAGAAGAAATTGTACTCGGAACAAAAATTTCACCTGAAATGCCCTATATCCGTGGTGGTGGCCAAAACATAGACCGTAAAAATATTCTTCAAGCTGTTGAAGACAGCTTAACTCGCCTGCAAACAGATTACATCGACCTCTATCAACTTCATTGGCCATCGAATAGAAACACTTATCACTTTGATAATGCCTGGACCTTCACACCTAAAGTCACTGATAAACAAGCCATTCTAGCCAACCAACTCGAAATTCTTGAAACCTTAGACCAATTAGTCAAAGACGGAAAAATCCGCTCATACGGACTCTCTGATGATAGCGCCTGGGGTATCACTCAATATTCAGTGTTTGCAGAAAAACATAACTTAAAACCTATGGTCTCTATTCAAAATGAATACAGCCTCCTGCGCCGCCGCGATGAAACAGATGTCGCTGAAGCCTGTGTACTTGAAAATGTCAGCTACCTCCCTTGGTCCCCCCTTGCAATGGGCGTTTTATCAGGTAAATACCTGAACAACCAAAAACCAGGCGGAACCCGCTTTTATCATTCCGAAGGCTCAGCTCTGCGCTATGGCTATCGACTGACTGAAGAAGCTGAAAAAGCAACGCAAAGCTATGTCGACATTGCCAAAAAACACAATCTCGATCCATCTCAAATGGCGATTAGCTTCACGTTAGCTCAGCCCTTTGTTGCCTCAACAATCATCGGCGCAACATCGGTTGATCAGTTAAAAACAAATATCGACGCCATCGATGTAAAATTATCAGATGAAGTTTTAGAAGAGATACATTCAGTCTACCGCCAATACCCAATCCCGTTTTAAGTCTAATACACTAAACTATCGACACGAAGAAGGAGTGACGCCACTTCAGCGTCAGGACATGACGCCAGGGGCGTCCGGCGAAAGCGCTGCACCTCCTAGGCCTGCGGCTTTAGTAGGGCGGTTGCAAGTGTGCAACCTAAAGCCCCACTAAAAGTAATAGCCGTGAGAGAAAACAGAGAGAGAAAATGCCTCAAGCAGATATAAAATATAGCAATGACTTAAATCTAGATTGCAATGCAATCCTCGCCTCTATTGAAGAGACAATTAAAAAACACGACCAAACATCTGGTGCTTGCAAAGGCAGAGCGTACAAAGCTGATCACTTTCATCACACTCATATCTACCTCAACCTTGCCATGCTCCCCAAACCGCACCGTGATAAAGAATTCACAAAAACCCTCTTAAAAGATTTAGAAAAAATGGTGAAACAACACCTCACCCAGTCTTGTCATTTCTCACTGAATTTAGAGTATACCGGAGATGGCTACATAACAAATTTTCATAACGTTTAAAAAGGGTGAGAGAGAGAAAAACAAACCTCACTACACGAAGAAGGATCTCAGCCCAATTCGGGCTGAGGGACATGACGAAGCGACAACGAAACCCGGCGCAAGCTCCGCACGTCGTAAAGCCTGCAGCTTCAGCAGCGCGGTAGCTGATGGGCAACCTAAAGCGCCACTAAAAGAGCAATAGCCCGTGAGACAAAACAGAGAAAAAACTCAGCCCTCAATCTCTTCCCGCATCATCTCAAGCTCAAGCCATCTTTCTTCAGCGGCTTCATGCTCAGCGGTGAGTGCTGCAATTCCTTCCATTGCCTCATTAAACCGCGTCGGATTTTTAGTGAATAAATCGGGGTCTTCAAGCGCTTTGTTGTGAACGGCAATCTGAGCTTCAAGCTCTTCAATCTGCTTAGGTAAAGTCTCAAGGGCATATTTATCTTTATAAGAAAGTTTAGCTCCTTTTTTTAGTTTTTTTTTTTGCGGTTGTTCAACTTAATCCTCATTATCAGAAAGCTTGCTCTTAGCAGGTTTCTCACCCGCCTGAACTGATCGGTTTTTCATCTCATCTTTGCGCTGCGCCATCATAGTACTATAGCCACCAGCATATTCAGTCCAATTGCCTTGCCCCTCATAAACCAAAACAGCATCAACAATCCGGTCAATAAAGTCACGGTCGTGACTAACAAGCAATACGGTTCCATCATAATCAGTGATGAGCTCTTGCAGCAAATCAAGTGTCTCAAGATCAAGGTCGTTGGTTGGTTCATCAAGCACCATCAAATTCGATGGAAGTGAAAGCGCCCGCGCAAGCATCACCCGTGCCCGCTCACCTCCAGAAAGCACATCCAATGGCGTGCGCGCTTGAGCAGGGTCAAATAGAAAGTCCTTCATATAGCCAATGACATGTTTAGGTTTTCCAGCAACCTCAACCATATCACCGCCACCATTCGTTAAAGCATCTGCCAAGGTCCAGTTTGGTTTCAAACTCTCTCGGCTCTGATCTAAAGTCACCATGTCGATATTTGTGCCAAGTTTGATCTCGCCAGCATCCGGCTCCAATTGCCCTGTGAGCATCTTGATGATGGTTGATTTACCAGCCCCATTTGGGCCAACAATCCCAAGCCTATCCCCTCGAAGCAAACGCACACTCAGCTCATTAACAATTTGAACATCACCAAAGGACTTGGAAATCTTTTTTGCCTCAACAACAATCTTACCCGAAACACGCCCTTCACTGGTCTCCATCTTAACGGAGCCTTTCGGCCCGCGATGGTCTCTTCGTTGCTGGCGGAGCGAGTGCAAATCTCCAAGTCGTTTTTGATTGCGCTTACGCCGCGCCGTCACCCCATAACGAAGCCAGTGCTCTTCAGCAACAATCTTGCGGTCAAGTTTGTGTGCCTCTAATTCTTCTTGCTCAAAAACCTCATCGCGCCAGGCTTCAAATTTTTCAAAACCCTGCTTCATCAACCGAGATGTTCCCCGATCAATCCACAAAACGGATTTTGAAACCATCTCTAAAAACTTCCGATCGTGACTAATAACCACAAGCGCAGAATTAAGAGAACGCAATTCTTTCTCTAACCATTCAATCGCTGGTAGATCTAAATGGTTGGTCGGCTCATCAAGTAACAAAATATCTGGTGCTGGTGCCAGAGCTTTAGCAAGAGCAGCACGCCGTTGTTCACCACCAGAGAGTTGTGCTGTCCCCTCTTTGCCAGTCAGTCCTAATTGTTCTAAATAATAGTCAGCCTGGTAAGCATCTTCCTCACTCACTAAACCACTTCGCGCATAATCACCCGTTGTCTCAAATGTTGTAAGGTCTGGTTCTTGTTCGAGATATTGCATGGTCGTGCCAGGTTGCACAAACCGCTCACCATCATCCATCTCAATCAACCCGGCAGCAATCTTTAGAAAGGTCGATTTTCCACACCCATTGCGGCCAACCAAACAAATACGGTCACCTTCAAATATAGACATCTCCGCCCCGGTTAAAATAGGATTGCCCCCAAAGGTGAGGTGTATATTTTGTAGAGTTAAACGAGGCGGTGCCATAAATAGTCCTGAGATTATAAAAAGAATGAAAGGTAGCTTCATGAATAAAAGCTATATCTAACGTAACAGGACTGTTTTGGAAAGCATTAGTAAGCTTAAAATAACGAAACAGGCTTTTCGATCATCAGCGCAAAAATAATCATAATTGATAAAAACGCGGGCCAACCCAAAACAAACCATCTCCTATAGAGCATATAAAATCTATCGGGCAACGGTTCACTCTTTGAGGAAGCCTGTAGGGCGATATTTTTCATTCCAATTTGCATAAACACAACGGGTATCCAGCAAATCCCAATGAAAATATAAAGCGCAATACTCAACAGCAACCAATGATCAAGAAAGCTATAACCAACGCTGTGCACGAGCAAAGCACCAGTTATCGGCTGAAGAAACACTGCCGATAAAGTAAACATGTAATCTGCTAAAACAACCAAAGGCGCAACACTTGCAATCACCTCAACAGACTTGGAGCGAACGGCAAAGAACATAAAAAACGCAATGCCCATTCCCGTGCCAAATAAAACGCACGCCCCTATAA
>CAXIDO010000243.1:0-4607 GCA_964022745.1 uncultured Methyloligella sp.
TTGATGCAGCCATGCCAGGCATGCTCCCGGTGATCAATGAAGAATGCGTGAAACAAGCCGTTCGAACTGGCTTGGGCTTAAAATCAGAGATCAATCTCTTCTCTCGTTTTGATCGGAAAAACTACTTCTACCCAGATTTACCTCAAGGCTACCAAATCTCGCAATTCCAATACCCAATCGTCGGTGAAGGTGTTGTGATCCTGGATATGAAAGATGGCTCTACCTTTGAAGTGGGTATTGAACGCCTCCATCTTGAGCAAGATGCTGGTAAATCAATGCATGACCAACACCCAAGTTACTCTTATGTTGATTTTAATCGCACAGGCGTCGCGCTAATGGAAATTGTCTCCAAGCCAGACATGCGCTCATCAGAACACGCAAAAGCTTACGTCACGAAGTTGCGCACAATTTTGCGCTATCTTGGCACATGTGATGGGAACATGGACCAAGGCTCAATGCGCGCTGATGTAAACGTTTCTGTGCGCCGCCCAGGTGAAGAATTGGGAACAAGAACAGAGACTAAAAACGTAAACTCCATCCGCTTCATTGGTCAGGCTATTGATCACGAAGTCATGCGCCAAATTGACGTTCTTGAAGATGGCGGAACCATTGATCAGGAAACATTATTGTTCGACCCCAAAACCGGCAAAACCAGATCCATGCGCTCGAAAGAAGAAGCTCATGACTATCGTTACTTCCCATGCCCGGATCTACTGCCATTAGAGTTCGATCAAGCCTTTGTTGATGGTTTGAAAAAAGACCTCCCTGAACTGCCGGACGAAAAGAAAGAGCGGCTGATGAAGGATTATGGGCTAAACAGTTACGATGCTGGCATTTTGGTGGCAGATAAAACCTCATCTGATTTCTTTGAGCAAGTCGCAAAAGGCAGAGATGCTAAATTGGCTTCAAACTGGGTAACAAACGAATTCTTTGGCCGCCTGAATAAAGAGGGCAAGACAATTGAGACAAGCCCCGTAAATGCAGACCAACTTGGCGGTATCATCGAGCTTATTTCCAAAGGTGACATCTCAGGTAAGATCGCAAAAGAGCTCTTTGAAATCGTATGGGAAGAGGGCGGCGACCCGGCTCAAATCGTTGAAGAGCGCGACATGAAAGCTGTGACAGACACCGGTGCCATTGAAGCAATCCTAGATGAAATCATCGCCAATAACCCAAAACAAGTTGAAGGCGTAAAAGAGAAACCTCAACTCATCGGCTGGTTTGTCGGTCAGGTCATGAAACAAACCCAAGGCAAAGCCGACCCTAAGGTGGTGAACGGTATTCTGAAAGAGAAGCTTGGGCTTTAACTGAGCGCACGCATTTCAAATTCTAAGTTTAAAGGCCCCACATGATCCTATAAGATTATGCGGGGCATCTTTTTATTTCTTATCAACCAGCACCTCTAAATAATCTGCTGCAATAATAGAACTACCATCTTCAGCAATGTTAAAGCGCTCAATCAGCGCGAGCATATCCTGTGTCAGTTCATCTTGGCCAGCCGGTTCAAGAGCCAAGAAGGCTTTATGCACTGGACCATAATAAGTGCGGAACAAATCAATGAACGCCATCGGGCTTTCAAAGCGGAGCTTAAAAGTCTTTGGAGTGATAGAGATGTTGGAAGCTTCGTTTCCAAAGTTCTCTTCAAGCCATTCCTGTGTTCCCCAACGTGCAGGTGACTGAACACCAGCTGGGGGCGGCACAAGGCGGCCAAGGGTTTTGAAAAGCTGGCCGATAAATCCATCCGGTGTCCAGTTAGCAAGACCAATCCGGCCACCAGATTTACAAACACGCAAAAGTTCAGAAGCCGATTGTTCCTGGTTTGGTGTAAACATCACACCAAAGGTCGAAACAACACCTGAGAACGAGCCATCATCGAAAGGTAAGTTTTCAGCATCTGCCACCTTGAAGTTAATATCAAAGCCTTCAGCTTCAGCGCGGCCGCGGCCCATATCCAAGAGCTCACCAACATAGTCACTTGATGTAACAGCATAGCCGCGGCGTGCCATAGCAAGGGTTACATTGCCATTTCCGGCAGCTACATCAAGAACCGGAGCGCCGTAAGGAAGCTCCATAGCTTCAGCTAAGGTTTCGCCAACTAGTTGAAGCATAACGCCAACCTTGGCATAATCACCTGAACCCCAGGCAGCATTTTGTTTCGTCTTAATCGCTTCATAATCAGGGGAAGCTTGTCCCGTCATTTCATTAGTCATGATATCTCCTATCAGTTTGTTAATTTGCAGAATTCATTTTTAAATTCTGTCGCTCGATAAAGAGGTGATACAAAATTAACAAACTTTTAGATGTGTAAAATATCACACATTGGAGAAAGTCAGAAATCCATTAAGAGATAACCTTCTCTGCTTGCAACTCCAATCGTTCACGAACAAGACTAATCGCCCCTCTTAAATGATAGAACTGATCAGAAAAATCTTTCGGCACAGGGATGAGTTGAACGGTGGTTTCTATTCGCTCAATCTCAGACATGTTCTCAGCAAAATGCTCATGTCTTACATCCTTGTTAATATTGTGCTCTAAAGTTTTGAGTTGTTGATACCAATGCAGCAACCTGTTTCGAATGCGCCAATTATATAAAAGTGGTCCTAATTTAATAATCGGAAACAAAACTGTGGCGATAGGCAACAGTAAGATAAATGAACGTTGAAGAAACGAAGCGAGCCAAAAAGGCAGGTAGCGCTGTAAAAACGGAACACCATCTTTATAAGAGCGCTTTGTATCCTTTGTGACTAAAAATTCCGGGTCATTCACTTTCGGGAATTCAGCAGTCTTTTGAAAAATATCTCCCTTGCCATGTACATCCTTTAAAGCCTGTACAAGTAAACCTGCCAGCGCAGGGTGCAAATTCTCTTTGGCAACGAGTGCGGCTGAGGGGGCAATTAAAGACACATCTTGTGATGGAATATTATTAACAAAATCTATCGTACCTTCAGGCAGAGTGATCTTGGAAAGGTACGGAAAAATTCGTGTATAAGCTTCAGCACGTTTGAAGTTCATCAGCTTGATATTTGTCTTGCGCAAAAGCTCTTGAATGAAAGGCGAACTGGGAGCTACAACAAGAAAGACCGCATCAACCCGTCCGTCTTCAAGTGCTTCAATTGCTGAAGATCCGCTAAGGGTTAGCAATTGAGCTGTTTTTGTAGTGACATCATTGGTAGTTAGGAGAGCATTGGCCAATTGGCGCGTACCACTGTTTTTTGAACCAACAGCAATACGTTTACCCTTTAATTCAGTTAAACGGGAGATTTCTAAATCTGGACGATAAAACACCCAAAGAGGCTCGAGGAAAATTCGCCCCAATGACATAAGACCATCGCGCTTACTTGCCTCTGTAACACCCCCCTGCATCATAGCAAGGTCAATATTGCTCTGTGTGGAGTGCAATCTTTCTAAATTATCAAGAGAGCCGGCTGAGGGAAGAACTTTGAGGTCAATGCCAGATTTTTTTAGCAGCTCAGCATACTGGTTGCCAAAGCCATAATAGGCTCCTTTGGCACCGCCAGTAGAAATAGAAATCGTTTTAGGAGGTGCTGGCTCAATAAATTGATAAGTAGCCCAAAAAGCACCACCCACGATTAACAATGCAGGTACCGCCACAAAAAATATATCTTTAATCTTGGATAAAGACATCCAAACTCTCCCAATTAACCTTTGATTATATCAAAGACAATTTTTAATAGGTCCGTCAATACATCTTACACAAACTTATAATTATCCAACTGAATAAAACAAAAATTTTAAGTGTTATCTTTCTGTATTAATTGAATAAAATGAAATGATTAGAAACAAGCTGACTTTAATAAAGATCTTTAAGGAATAAAAGCGCGCCTCTGAACGTTAAATTAGCAATGCATGAAAAAATGCAGTGACCATGTAACGTGCAGCGACATAGTCGTGGGAGGAGAACAAAGTATGACGATTTCCAAAGAGCCTGAAAAAGGGCTTTATGAATTTTTTGAAAGCAATCCAACAGAAGCCGATAAAGAGTTTTTTGGGCGAGAAACAAACAAAGATAGGCGAGGCTTTTTAAAAGGTGCAGGGTTAGCCACTATGGGAGCCATGGTAGGCTCAGCCATACCTTTTCATCAAAACATGCCAGCAGGTTTTATCCCAGTCGCTTTTGCTAGTGAAGATGTTTTAGTAGGGAAGGATGGTCTGACATTACTGAATGATAGACCAATAAATGCAGAAACACCCGCCCATTTATTAAATGATCTGATAACACCAACAAGCCGTCATTTCATTCGCAATAATGGCATTCCACCAGAGAATGTGAACCCAGAGACTTGGGAACTGACAATTGATGGATTGGTGAATACACCAATGAAATTATCAATAGCAGATTTAAAGAATAATTTTAAAACCCATACTTTAGCTCTGGCCATTGAGTGTGGCGGTAACGGTCGCTCAAGTTTTGATCCACCAGCCAAGGGCAATCAATGGACACTAGGAGCGGTTGCGTGTTCAGAATGGACCGGTGTAAAGCTGAAAGATGTGCTGGAAAAAGCAGGTGTAAAATCAAACGCTATTTATACAGCTCATGAGGGAGCAGATGCGCATTTATCTGGCAAACCTGGAAAATTACCAATTTC
>CAXIDO010000244.1:0-4604 GCA_964022745.1 uncultured Methyloligella sp.
GCGTTTACTTGGTTTGAATGAAGAACCACAAACCGGACCGAATAATGAGATAATCGCTTTAGAAGCTTATGGTGTGAAAGTTATGTCCATGGGCTTTATGGTTGCTGAGGGAACGCCAGTTGTATGGCGCGGGCCGATGGTTATGTCTGCTCTAGGGCAGATGATTAATCAAGTCACCTGGGCACCTTTGGATGTTTTGGTCATTGATATGCCGCCTGGGACTGGTGATGTTCAACTGACAATTGCACAGCAAACACCTCTTTCTGGTGCTGTTATTGTTTCAACGCCTCAAGATCTGGCCCTGATTGATGCACGCAAGGGTATTAATATGTTTGCTCAGGTGAATATTCCTATTTTGGGCCTTGTTGAGAATATGAGTTATTTTCTTTGCCCGTCTTGTGGTGAGCGTTCTGACATTTTTGGTCATGGTGGTGCAAAAGAAGAAGCACTTAAGATTGGGGCTGACTTCTTAGGACAAATACCATTGCATATGGATATTCGCGAAACGTCTGATGCTGGCCGACCTATTGTGGCAAGTAACCCTGAAAGTGCTGAGGCGCAGGCTTATATGGATATTGCTAAGAAAGTTTGGGCCGGGCTTGATGCTCAAGGTGAAGATACAAGAGTAGCGGCACCTAAGATTGTGATTGAGTAGGGGCTAACCCCTAAAATACTTAATAGGTCCTGGGCCTAGAAAAATTTAAGGTTAAAGCCTTAATGAAGGGATTGTATCCATGACTTCAGGAAATGGAACTTCTGATGTGACGAAAGTTGATCAGTCGATTAATGATCAGCTTGTGCCGACTGAGATAAGGCTTTCTCATTCGAGGGATATGCTGACTGTTACTTTTGCTGAAAATACGTATGAATTATCAGCTGAATATTTGCGTGTCTTTAGCCCGAGTGCTGAGGTGCAGGGGCATAGTGAAGCTGAGCGCAAGTTGCAGTTTGGAAAAAAAATGGTACTCATTACTGATGTTGAACCGGTTGGGAATTATGCGGTCCGCATTCAATTTAGTGATGGTCATAAAACAGGGTTTTACAGCTGGGTTTATCTACATAAGCTTGGCTCTGAGCATGGTGATCTTTGGCCCGCATATTTAGCTGAGCTTGAAGAAGCTGGCCAGAGTAGATAGTTTTTTAAGCCTTCATTCTTCTTATTTTTTTGGTTATCGTGATTTTGACATAAAGTATTAATTTTATGTCTGTTGAACGAATAAGAAAGACAAGAAGATATCTTCATTTATATCAAGAGGTTATGAGATGAGCGTCGTTAAGAAAGCTGGAATTTCTAAAAACTTTGTGGGTGGTTTGCTTAGTTGTGGGCTGGTTTTTGCCAGTTCTATTTCACTTGCTAAGGCTGAAAAAACATTTGTTTCAATTGGAACCGGTGGCCCTACAGGAGTTTATTTTGTTGCTGGAAATAAGATTTGTGACTTGATGAACAAGGCTGCAAATAAAAAAGGCGATGCGGTTCGTTGTAATGCGCCTTCTTCTGGTGGCTCTATTTATAATATCAATGCCATTCGCTCGAAAGAGCTTGATTTTGGTGTTGCTCAATCTGACTGGCAATATCATGCCTATAAGGGTACGAGTAAGTTTAAGGGCAATCAGCTTGAAAGTATCCGCGCTGTTTTTTCCCTGCATGCAGAACCATTTCAGATTTTGGTTGCTAAGGGCTCTGGCATAAAATCGTGGGCTGATCTTAAAGGAAAACGAGTGAATATCGGCAATGCTGGTTCAGGTCAGCGGGGCACATTTGAGATTTTAATGAAGGCTTACGGCGTTGATAAAAGCTATTTCTCTCTTGCAACTGAGTTGAACTCTACGGAGCAAGCTGGTGCACTTTGCAATGGGAACATTGATGCTTTTGGTTATTCTGTTGGATTTCCGAACGCTGGTGTGTCTCAAGCGACTGATGGCTGTGAAGCTCGGATCATTTCTTTAACCGGAGAACCTGTTAAAAAATTAGTTGATGAGCGACCATTTTATAGTTTTACAAAAATACCAACAGGAACTTATTCAACAGTGACAGAAGATGTCACCACATTTGGACCGCGGGCTACTTTGGTGACACGGGCAGATGTTTCTGATGAGGTTGTATATGGCCTTGTGAAATCTGTTTTTGAAGGTCTTGATGATTTTAAGAAATATCACCCTGCTTTTCGAGTTCTTGATCCAAAAAGCATGATAAAAGATGGTTTGTCAGCGCCGTTGCATCCAGGGGCTTTGAAATATTACAAAGAAAAAGGCTGGATTAAATAAATCTATTTTGCCCTTACATGATTTGAAAAGAGGTTTCTCATTCATTTGAGGGGCCTCTTTTTTTATGGTTCTTGCACTTTTTAAATAAGGGTGCTTCAGTTAATTTTTCGATGAACTTGTTTTTAAGGTAATGATTGGGGCAATACATATATGGTTTCTCACAAAGAAGATGTGTTGAATGAGGATGTTGTTTCGGCGCTTGATAAAGAGCGTGGTGATTTTCATTTAGCTGAACCCTATGCTCTTATTGTTGCTGGAATTGCGCTTTTGTGGGCATTTTTTCAGCTATGGATTGCGTCTCCGTTTCCATTTTGGCTTGAGGTCGGTTTGCCCACAGGCATCGCAGCGCGCGGGATACATCTTGGTTTTGCCTTTGCGCTTTGTTTTTTGAGTTTTGGGGCTGTTTTTAACAGGCCTGATGGGTTGGGGCGTCCATCTTATCTATCCCTTGTTTTAGGAGCCTTCTCAGTTTTTGCTGCACTTTATGTGTGGGGAAACTATGAGGCTATCTCCACACGGGCTGGCTTAATCGCAAAAACTGAAGTTTTTGGTTATCAAATCCCTTATGAAGCGGTTTTAGGATGGATTGGTCTTGGGTTTTTACTTGAGGCAACACGGCGGGCTATTGGCTTGCCCTTAGCCATCGTTGCGCTTATCTTTTTGCTATATTCTTATTTTGGCCCTTACATGCCTGATTTGATTGCACATAAAGGTGTGGGGTTAACTGGATTAGCGAATTATCAGTGGCTTACAGACCAGGGTGTGTTTGGCATTCCGATTGATGTGGCTGTTCGGTTTATCTTTTTGTTTGTTGTTTTCGGTGCTTTGCTTGACCGGGCAGGAGCGGGGCAATTTTTTATGGACTTGGCGCTGAGTTTGGTGGGCCGCTATCGTGGTGGACCTGCGAAGGCAGCTGTGCTTGCTTCTGGAATGACGGGTATGGTTTCTGGTTCTTCTATAGCGAACACAGTGACCACAGGCACGTTTACTATTCCTTTAATGAAGCGCACAGGTCTTTCAGCCGAGCGCGCTGGGGCGATTGAAGTGGCAGCTTCTATTAACGGGCAGATTATGCCACCGATTATGGGCGCTGCTGCGTTTGTGATGGCTGAGCTATTAGGCATCAGCTATTTTGATGTGATCTATCATGCGTTTGTGCCAGCGGTGATTTCATATATCGCTCTATTTTATATTGCTGATTTAGAGGCGCAGCGGTTGGGCTTAAAACCTGTCCGCCCATCAGGTGTTTCGGATGGGAAGCTTCTTACCGCATGGCAATTGATCAAGGGGCAGGGGTATTATCTTTTACCGCTCGTATTGATGATTTACCTGCTTGTAGGTGCCCGGATGACAACGGGTAGCGCGGTTTTTTGGGCGATTATTTTTTTGATGGGGATCTTGCTTATCCGTGAGGTGCTTTTTGCTCGTGGCAATCTTGCTCAAGGACTTAAGCAGGGGGCAGTTCTTATAATTGAGGGGCTTATTCAAGGGGCGAAGAATATGGTCTCTGTGGCGCTTGCATTGGCAGCAGCAGGGATCATTGTTGGGGCTGTTGGGCAATCTGGTTTGTCGAATGCTTTAACGAGTATTGTTGAGCAATTGTCGATGGGTAATCTATATCTTCTTCTTATTTTGGTGGCGGTTATTTCTCTTATATTGGGGATGGGGTTACCAACGACTGCAAATTATCTGGTGGTAGCAACGCTTATGGTGCCAGTGATTGCTAAGGTTGGGGCGAGTGTTGGTTTAGAAGTGCCGCTTATTGCGGCGCATTTGTTTGTATTTTATTTTGGCTTGATGGCGGATGTGACACCGCCCGTTGCTCTTTCTGCTTATGCGGCAGCTGGGATCTCTAAGGGGGATCCGATGAAGACGGGCTTTCAAGCGTTTTTCTATTCTATTCGGACAGCGATTTTGCCCTTTGTGTTTATTTTTAATCTCGACTTATTGCTTTTGAATGTGACGTCTTTCTGGGAAGGGTGTTTGATATTTATTGCCTCATTGGCTGGGATATTAGCGTTTACCTCTCTTAGTTTTAGATGGATGTTTGGGCGGTTGAACTTAGCTCAAATGGGATTGCTTTTTGTTGTGTGCTGTCTTTGTTTCCGGCCAGATTTTTTTATGAATAAGATTTCTCCGACTTTTGTTCCTGTTGCTCCTTTGGGCCTTACGCAAGGTGTTAAGGCGGAGAATTTGCGGCTCTATTATTACTCACAGCGTGAGGATGCGCGCAAATGGGTGACTGTGAAGATGAGTGAAGAGAAAAAGCCAAAGACGCTCACTGATGCTCACAAGCAGGGCGTAGTTACACTTAAGCGATTGGGAATAACAGGATCTTT
>CAXIDO010000245.1:0-4591 GCA_964022745.1 uncultured Methyloligella sp.
ACTCACCAAAACTGCATAAACCAACCATTGTTGAAGGAACAAATGGCACAGTCATTCGCATCAACATTGCTGACCTAAACTGGGATGAGCATAAATGGGCAGAAGTTGAAAACCTATACCCTTACTCCGTTATTGGCATTAAAGGTGATGCACTTAGTCAAATTCAACACATCACTCATACAAAAGCACCAATTGTAAAAGGTGACTGGTTCGCATTCACAGCTAGCCGCGCTCCGCTTTACAACAAGCTTCTACACCTACCAAACACTCTAACAGAGCTTGAAACACAAATCGGCATTGATGCCAATCGCAACATCGATAAAGGGGATGTCATCAGAGCTGCCTTCACACAAGGCCACTCAAACGTCTCGGATCACAACCGTCTGATTGAACGTCATGACCTGCCAACCGGTGGTTACTATTGGAAGTCATATGACTTTGGTGGTAGTGATGGTGAACGCTCGTTACTACAACATCCATTCGGCCCCGTTGGTGTGCGCAACTTACCAGACCATGCTGAACCATTTGTTCATGATGGCGGTGAAGTGTTCTTCTCTCTACCAAATGGCTTGCAAGCTTACTACCTAGCTGATGGTAAAGATAAATTCATCCCATCTGGTCCAACTGATGTTGTACGTGATCACACACGCCCACCAGGACTTGGTGTTGAAGTTGTAAACGCTGCTTCATGCATGTCATGTCACGCTGATGGCATCGTCTTTAAAAGAGATGAACTGAGAGCTTTTGCAGAAAACTCTTCAAGCTTCACTGTCAATCAAATGAAGTTTCTTAAAGAGCTATATCCAGGCAAGGAAACTCTTCGTAAATATTACAAGAAGGACCAAAAAACGTTCACGGATGCACTCTTGCAATTAGGCATCGGTCGCAGACTTGAAGATGGCCGCTTTGAAAACGTCTCAGTCCTGGTTGAAGGCGCTTATGCACCAAGAGAAATCATCGGCTACTTAGCTGATCAATATCAAGATGTATTGAACCATCAACGCGTTGCAGCAGAATTTGGTCAAACCATTGATCAATTTAACAAACGCATTGAATCAATCCCAAGCAAATATAATGACGCCCTGCGCCAAGGCCTGCGCGTTAGAGATTTGCTTAATAATGGTCAGAAACTACAACGCTTACAATATGAGCAACTCTTCCCACAATTAGCTATTGGTTTGCTAGGCCTAGAATCGGCTTTCCACCCAGTAACTGAAGTTGCTCATAAAGACGGCAAAGACAAACACATCGAAAAAGTTAAAAAGGTTAAGTTCACACCGGTCACACTCACAGCGAAAGATCGCCATGAGAAAAAGACCAAGCGTCTAAACCTTGTTGTGAAAGTTGAGAAAAACCAATTCTACTTTGGCGAGCTGTTGAAATTCTCAGTTTCAACCAGCAAGACATGCGAATTAAACATCATCTACAAACAAGCAGATGGCTCAATCGTCACATTACCACCAACCTTGAGCGGAGAAGCTGTCCTTGGCAATCCAATCTTGAAAGCAGGTGAAGTTCGTCACTTGCCTGTATCAAGCAAAGTAAAATTACGCTTTGCAGAACCTGCCGGTTCAGAAGAACTCTTTGTTCAATGTCGTGCTGGCGGTCTAGGAACTCACAAAGTTGATGAAAAGAAAATCGAACACATCAAAAAAGAGTTCACACAAGAATACGCAACCCGTGGCCTGCGTATCGAAATAGACAAACACGCAGAACCTGAACGCGAAGTGCATGACGCAACTTCAATTAAGTTCCATGTTTCAGCAAAGTAAGTTTCTTCGAAATAAGGTTCTGCAAAATAAAACTAGAAATCTAACTTAAACAATACGGAGAGAGTAAATGAAAAAACTATTTAGCATATTGGCTATATTCGGCCTCTTATCATTCGGAGCAACCAGCGGGGCTTCAGCCGCATGCTACAAATGGAAAAAAGTTTGTAAACCAATTTACAAAGTAAAAGTGATTTGGGGCACATGCTATGACAAATATGACTACCCATTCCAGTGTAAGAAAAAGAAGCGCGTTCACGTTGGCAACAAATGCCACAACAAATGTGTAAGCTGGAAACCACACAAAAAAATCTACAAATACAAGAAATACAAAAAACACCACAACGCATACTAAAACAAAAAACGCTGCCTCAAATTTTGAGGCGGCGTTTTTATTTCATCAAAACTCTTCAAGCAAAATCAAAGAAAAGTAATAAATCAATGTTTGGAGCACCACCTGAGACCATCATCAATTCAATGATCATCTCTCACCTAGCAACAGCTATATTATCCCTGATCATTGGCTCTGTTGTCCTATTATTAAAAAAAGGAACAAAAACTCACAAAGCATTCGGGAAAATCTGGATCGGGTTAATGCTCTACACAGCCATTTCTTCTTTTTGGATTGGAGATAAATTCAGCTGGATTCATGGCATTTCAATATGGGTCATCATCGGTATATGCATCGCGCTATATGCCATCAGATATATGAAACGCCCAAAAGCCATTCGCATCCACGCTGGCTTCATGGTCGGTAATTACATCGGCCTCTGGAGCGCCGCCATTCCCGCTGCACTAACTGAAGGCCACCTCACTCATCAAATTGTATTTGGATAGAAAATAAAAATTAAGCAGCCGCCAAAAAACGAACCCCACGATTAACTAAACGAGTATAACAATAAAGCCCATCGTCGGATGCTTCTAGCGGCTCGAACCCAAAATTAAGGGTCACCTTAACCCCCTCTTCAGTCACAGGACGCGCATAAAAATTAACACCTTGAAATCTCTCTTGCTGTAAAACATAGCTCACATAACGAACACCATTCGCGGCAAGCCCCGGCGCAATATAAGACCACACATAAAGACCAGAAATTGGTTGATCATCACCTGCTAAATAGCATTCAAGAGGATGAGCCCCATCAAATTCCCCATGAAGCAACGCCTCCAAACCAGGCTCATTCAACATTTGCAAAGCATAAAAACCCACAAGTTCACCATGTCTTTCAAATAAAAAAACACTTCCCTGGTTTCTTAAGATCAAATCTTCAATAAGTTGAAGATTATTTCCAGAAAAACATAAATAATCATCGATAAACTGATAAAGTTGCGCCGCATCCGTAATTTTAGCTATTTTAACACTTATAAAACGGTTTTTACTTGAAGCAAGCAAATCAAACTCATGCTTAGAAACCTGATATTCACATAAAGAGCCATTAGATTTCATAGCAGTTCCAATCTCTTAGTGCTTGCATGCTGATGAATAAGAAGTAAATATACATATCAAGGAAATAATTAGATGGATGCAGACAATTCTGCACAGGGGTGCTGCAATTTTCGAACACAGTAAAAACATACCCAATCTGAATAATGTTTCATGTGACGATATGAGAAATGTCCTTGCTTGCTCAAAAGAAACAAGCTTCAGAAAAGCTGCCGCCACATTAAACACCAGCAGCTCAACTGTCGTCAGACGGATCAACCATTTAGAAGAAACTTTAAACTTAAGACTTTTCGAACGCTTGCCTGAAGGGATCATCATCACGAATGAAGCCCTGGTCATAAAAGAGAGCGCAGAACTAATGGAAAAGTCTCTTGTAGACTTAATCCACAACCGCCCCCAAAAAGATGAAGATCTCGAAGGAGAAGTTTGTATTTCAATCTCTGAAGGACTTGGCATCTATTGGCTCATACCAAGGCTGGTCGACTTTCAAAAACGCTACCCCAACTTAATCATGAATGTAAAATGCGCAATGGAAAGCCATGATGTTTTAAGATTGGAATCAGATTTTGCTATACAATATCAAAAACCAACAAATCCAGATCTGATCGTAACAAGATTAGCAAGCCTGCACGTCTATCCCTTTGCTTCAGCTGACTACATCAAAAAACATGGCAAACCAACATTTGACGAATTAGACACCCATAAATTTGTTATTATGGAAACTGAAGGTATAAAAGAAGAAGAGATCTACGCACAACTATTGGGCTTAGATAGCTTCAAGGAACATATCGGCATCAAAACAAATAATAGCCCCGCTCTTTTTTATGCTATTGAAAGAGGCGCAGGCATCGGCGCTCTTCCCACCTATGCTCTAGCTTTAAATGCTCCTGTTATTCCGATTGATATGGGACTTCAAAACAGTCTCGACATTTGGTTGACCTATCACTCTGGTGTCAAAAAAACACCGCGAAAAGCAAAAACTATTGAGTGGATTAAATCCATCTTTAATCCAAAAATCTATCCCTGGTTTGCTGATGAGTTCATCCACCCCTCAAAACTTTCAGACCTCTTGCCGCCCGAAGCACAAATCAATAAAAACAAAAATTTTTTTACGGTAACCCCATTCGATCGTGAAAAAGTATAACCGTCATTCCACCAAAGAAAATATTATGCAAACCGAAACGATAAAAACACCGTTCGGCCTAACAACAATAAAAAAAACAGGCCACAGCTCACCTAAAAACCCATCAATACTCGTACTGCACGGTGGTCCAGGATATACGCACGACTACCTGGTTGAACCATTAAAATCTTTAAGTTCAGACCACTCTTTAATTTTCTATGATCAACCAACACTGACAACAGCCAAAGGCCATAAAGA
>CAXIDO010000246.1:0-4590 GCA_964022745.1 uncultured Methyloligella sp.
CTAAATTTTGCGCTTTTGTATAATATTTTACCTATTGTTGTGCGCCAGTTACGAGAACATCAAGCGCCAATTCATAGGATTGCGATCCAAACCCACAAATTAGACCAATTACCACAGGAGATAAATAGGAATGATGCCTAAATTCCTCTCTTTGGTAAACGTTAGACATGTGGACTTCTATTGCGGGAATGTCAATGGCTCTTATCGCATCTGCTATTGCAACAGATGTGTGAGTTAGAGCGCCAGCATTAATAATTAAACCAGATGCTTTATTGCCTGCTTCTTGAATAATATCGACTAATTGCCCTTCATGATTGGATTGAAAGCACTTTACTTCTTTGTCGTGCTTTGCTCCCCTTTCACTTAGGGATTTATGAATATCATCCAAAGTTTGAGACCCGTAAATTTCCGGTTCTCTTTGGCCCAGCATATTCAGATTTGGGCCACTGAGGACATAAATTGGTTTTGACATATTAGTGTTCCTTCAGTTGCCCACAAGCAACCGTCGCATCTTACTTAATCTTTGGTTCGATAAAATTTAGTTTTTCTCTTTTAGTGGGTCTAGTGAGATTATTCAAGTTTACAAACGACATATGTCTTAAATGATAAAAAAGGGCCATAAAATATGGCCCTTTTGATGGAATTTATATGGTTTTGCTGTTTAGCTAGCTTTTCTAATGCGTGCAATAAGCTGTTTCATGGCTTCAAATGGCAGCACTTGTGGAATGACCTGATCATTGAAGATGAATGTTGGGGTTCCGTTGATACCTAGCTTTTGTCCGACTTCCATATTCTTTTTATGGGCTTCCAGAACATCCGCTGATTTCATATCTGATTTTAGTTTCTCAACATCAAGGCCTACTGTTTTAGCTATGCTTGTGATTTGCTCATCGTTAATGCGTCCCTTCGCAGATAGAAGAGCTGTATGGAATTCCATATATTTGCCTTGCTTACGTGACGCTAAGGCTGCGATTGAGGCAGTTGTTGAGGCTTTTCCAAGGATTGGATATTCTTTGAAAATAACGCGCACGTTTTTGTCTGCGTCCATAAGTTTTTCAATGTCTTTGAGAGATTGGCGGCAATATGGGCAGTTATAATCAAAAAACTCTACAACTGTTATGTCACCTTTTTCATTACCGGCGATATGTGCGTATTTAGGGTCAGTTAATAGGGCTTGATTTTCAGCTACCAGTTTTTTTTGTCTGTTTTTTTCAGCTTCAGCTGTGCGGCGTTCCAGTTCAATCAACGCTTCGCGGATGATTTCCGGATTTTTCAATAGATAATCTTTAACGATACCCTGGATTGCTGTTTTGTCTGCATCATCAAATGTTTTAGCAAATGCTGGCATTGTTAATTGGCTGCTTAGTGCAAACCCAGCCAAAATGGCAGCAGCACTTAATTTTTTTAATGATAGAAAGTTCATTTTTGTCTCCGGTTTCTCTTTATTCTTTTGATTTATTTTGTTTTTTTGAGTTGATCTGTTTTTAATTAGTCGTTTTTATGTATGAAAAGGTTCATTTCATTTTTGATTTATTTGACTGCTGATCATAATTGTTTTTATCGCCTTGGATTAAATGATGTGATGTCATCAGCTTGAATCCACTGAGGGCTGCCTTTTTTTAATTTTCTTTTGGCGCGGTTGGCCTGGTTTTTGGCCAAACCCAATTTTCCTTCATAAAAATAAGCTTGAGCTGAGGCGAGCTCTGCGTAGGCAATTTTATTCTTCTTTGCATAAGCCGTTGCCAGTAAGCGATAGCCGATTGGTGAGCGCTTTTCTCTGACCAATGCTTTTCTCAGATGATTGATGATTTTGTTTGTGTAAGATTTACCCGGAATTTGTGACATTGCCTGAGCCAGCATAAGACGAATGATGGCGTTTCTTGGCTCCAAACTAATTGATTTTTCTAAAGAAGGGATGGCAGCTTTTGCATTGCCAGACTCAAGAAGGAACTGTCCTTTTAACTCATGGAAATAAGGATTATTGGGTTGCTGTTTTAGCAGGGCATTAATTTTAGGCAAAAAGGCCTTGATACCACGGCTTTTAAACGTCGCAATGGCTCTTGCATAGCGAGCCGGCAAGGACTGGTTTTTTGTATTATAGCGATTAAACACAAAAGTCGGATTGGTGGTGAAGGCAAATAGCTTTGCTCTTACCATATTGTGTCTAAGTATTAGCGCTGGGCTATCTTTTTTATTGAAGTAGGGACTGCGCTCAGCTTTTTGGCGTAGCTGGTTGATCCGTTGACGGGGCAAAGGATGGCTTCGTACATAAGGGTCGCTATATTTTAAGCTACCAATTGCCTGACTTGCGAAATATTCAAATGTTTCTAGCATTCCCTTGGCGGATTGTTTTGTTCGGGTTAAATAAGTAAAGCCAGCTTGGTCTGCCGCGTATTCTTCTGATTGGCGGTATTGGTTGATTGAGCGAAATGTTTGCTGTGAACTGCCTGTGAAAACGCCTTGGCCGACTTTACCAAGATCTGCGTTTCCGCCAGCACCGCCGGCAATGAGCAGAGCGCCGCCCAAGATTTTGAGCATGAGGTCCAGTGTTTGTGCTTTAGCAGCATGAGCTCTGAGGCGCGAGAGGTGACCACCAGCGATGTGCCCAGCCTCGTGTGCCATTACACCAATGATTTGATTTGGGGTTTGGGCTTGCATGATAGCGCCCATGTTGATGAACATATTACGACCATCAACTACAAAGGCGTTGAAGCTTTTATCATTGATGATGTGAATTGCTATGTTCTGTGAACTGAGGCCTGCTGCCCTGAAAATGGGGAGGCCATAATCTCTAATTAGGTTTTCTGTTTCACTGTCTCGAATGAGGCCGCGGGCTTTTGCTTGGCTGGTTGTTAGAACTAATGAACTAAGTGCGAAAAAGCAAAGTAAAAGAAGTGAACTAAATAGCTGCACTTTGCTGGCTCTAAAATTTCTAGAGAGAGATGTCCTGGCTGGAGCTTGAATGGCACGTGATTGGTTCATTTTATGTGTCACTTTTTCAAAAGTCCTAATTAACATAAATGGTTGTTACTCATCAGTTCTTTATTATTAATTCAGTACAGGATTAAATCGTTCTACTTTTCACTCATATTTATACATATATACGATCTTAAATATATAGAGCTTTTGTTTGTTATTCCAAGACTTTAAGTCGTAGATAAATGCGTGTCGCTTAGACTTTTGATTGTTCAGTCTTTTTTCACTCTATCTTAAGTGTAGGGGGAGAATCGCTTAAAATTATTGTGAACAAAGAGTTCGGTCATTTTCTGAACTGTGATAGCTTTATTTCTTTTCATGACAATAAGAAGGCAAATAAAGGCTAGTTTGTGGATCATGTGGTTTTTTGATCTTCATTTAGCGGAATTTATAGAGTCTCAAAGGGTTGTTTTAAGTGATTTCTTTATCTAAACGGGGAAAAATAGAGTCGTTTCTTGCGATGGATGTTATGCGGGAAGCTGGAGATTTAGAGGCTTCTGGTGCTTCTATTTGTCATATGGAGGTTGGGCAACCTGGGACACCAGCGCCATTGTTGGTGAGAGAGAGGGCAAAGGAAGCCCTTGATGACGAGTTAATTGGATATACTGAGGCTCTTGGTCAGCGGCCTTTACGTGAGCGTATTGCGCAGCATTATAAAGAAGCCTATGGCGTTTCTATTGAGGCGAACCAAGTGATAATAACAACTGGTTCCTCGGCTGGGTTTATCTTATCTTTTCTCGCGACTTTAGATGTGGGTGATCATGTGGCGATTACACGGCCAGGGTACCCTTGCTACCGCGAAATTTTAAAGGCGCTAGATCTTGTACCAGTTGAGATGCCTGTGGGCTTTCATAATGATTGGATGCCTTCGTTAGACGACATGACACAGGTAATTGAAGAGCATGACATCAAAGCCATTTTACTTGCCAGCCCAGCTAACCCAACTGGTGTTGTGTTTGATCCGTACCGCTTAAAGTCTTTGGTAGACATGGCCGGGCGCCGTGGTATTTGGTTTTTCTCTGATGAAATTTATCATGGTCTTACTTATGAAAGCAAAGCTGACACGGCTCTTTCTTTTGTAGAACAGGATGATCAGCCGGTTATAATTCTGAATAGTTTTTCTAAATATTATTCCATGACGGGGTGGCGTATTGGCTGGATGGTGGTGCCCAAAGATCTCGTGCGGCGGATGGAAAAACTTAATCAACATTTGTTTATCTCAGCGCCAGGTCTATCGCAAATTGCGGCAACAGCGGCTTTTGATGCAAGAGATGAACTGGAGGGACTTAAAAAACAATATGCTCGCAACAGAGAGATTTTAACGAATGGATTAGTTGCGGCTGGTTTTGGTCGGTTTGCTCCTCCTGATGGCGCGTTTTATGTTTTTGTTGATGTGAGTGATTTTACGAGTGATAGTCTTGAGTTTTCTAAACTCTTATTACGTGAACATGGCATTGCTGCTTCATCGGGGCTCGATTTTGATCGGGTTGATGGTGGAGGGATGATGCGCTTTTCTTATGCAGGCACAGAGGCGGATGTCATAGAGGCAGTTAAGCGTTTACAGGCTGCAAATTTTTGATTTGTTTAATACTGAAAAAAACGTGATTGATTATA
>CAXIDO010000247.1:0-4559 GCA_964022745.1 uncultured Methyloligella sp.
CCAAGATCTATCTATTCAGGGGCATCAAGGCGAAGGTCATATGAACATTCGCTATGAATATTTTGATGTGTCCCTAGATGATGGCACGACCGTTCAACTCAGACGGCCACACTATTCAGCAACTGACCTCAAATATGGTCCGATGCAAAAGGATGTTTTGATATCTCCCCGTCTGACACCTCCGATGATTGGTCTTGGCTTGCTGGATGCGATACCACCTCAAGAAATTTTAAAACTAGCAGACCCTGATGACCAGGATAGTGACGGCATTTCTGGTAAACCCAATATGGTTTGGTCTGGTTTAAAGCAAAAAATTATGCTTGGTCGATTTGGCTGGAAAGCTGGTTCTCCTTCTGTCAAAGAACAATCTGCAGCCGCATTTTCAGGTGATATCGGCTTATCAACTTCACTACATAAAAATGCTGCTGGTGATTGCACACCAAATCAAACTTTCTGTCTGAAAGCTCCACACGGTGTTGATAAAAAATCTGGTGTTGAAGTCACCGATGAAATGCTGAATTTGGTGACCTTTTACGCCTCTAATCTGGCGGTACCTAAACGAAGAGACCCTCAAAAGATAAGTGTTTTAAAGGGCAAATCTTTGTTTCATTCTATCGGGTGTGCAGCTTGCCATCGGCCTTCGTTTAAAACTGGGCCGCTTCCTAAAAATAAGCATCTCTCTCAGCAACTGATTTGGCCTTATACGGATATGTTATTACATAATATGGGGGAGGGGCTTGCTGACCACCGGCCTGAAGGTAAAGCTGATGGTTTTGAATGGCGAACACCTCCTTTATGGGGTGTTGGTCTCACCAGGACAGTTAATGGTCATGAAAACCTATTACATGATGGTCGTGCGCGTTCTGTTGAAGAAGCTATTCTTTGGCATGGTGGTGAAGCTTTAAAGGCACGTGATGCTTACTCTAGGCTTAACAAAGCAGAACGTTTATGGCTGGTTGAATTTGTTCGATCGCTATAAATTTTTAGATTTGCTATAGTTTATTTTCAACTCAACAAAAATTATGAGGCACATTGTGCTTGTTTTAAGTTTCAAATATTTACACTCTTTTTTCTTTGTTTTTTTCATCAGTCTTATGCTCGCTACAGTAAGTATTAGAGCTGCGACAGAGACAAAAACGCCCATAAAAAAATCAGCTGGTGAATTAACCAGTAATGAAATTTTGGAGACCTTAGCTTATAACTCTTATAAGCAGCATATCTTACCTCGCTATGAAACGCTCTTTTTTAACAGCAAAAAACTAAGCTCAAGCATGATCCAATTTTGCGAAACCCAAAGCGCAGAAAAATTTGAGTTGGTTAAAAAGAATTTTGCTGACACCGTGCTCTCATTTGCAGCGATTGAACATATTCACTTTGGTCCCATTGTAAAAAATTATAGGCTGGAGAAACTCGCCTATTGGCCAGATCATAAAGGGCGTGGTTTGAGAGCTGTTCGGCGTTTACTAAAGGCTAAGGACAGACAAGCTCTCTCTCCTCAAAAATTTTCTGAAAAGTCAATTGCCGTGCAAGGCTTAACTGCTCTTGAGTTCGTTCTCTTTGGTGGTGGTGGTAAAAAACAAGATTTTAAAGATCTTTTTTCTCCTGACGAACAGGGTCGGTTTCGTTGTGATTATGGCATTAGATTAACAGCTAATATTCAGCAACTTTCTGAAGAAGTTTATAATGGTTGGAAAGAGCCGAATGCGACAATAAAAGAATTGTTAAACCCGTCAGCCACCAATGAACACTATCGTAACCGCAAGGAAGTCATTCTAGAATTTTATCAATCCGTTACCGTTGAGATGAAAAAGATTCATGATTTGAAAATTCAACCCCTTTTTGGGCGTAAGGGAAAAACCACGAAACCAAAACGTGCTGCTTTTTGGCGTTCGGGGCTTTCTTTGCAAGTTATCAAAACCAATATTGAAGCTATGGATCATTTTGTTCGAAAAAGTGGCTTTAAACTTCTGTTAGATAAATCGCCCGTCGATTTACAATTTCACGTTCGAAAAATGTTTAAAAAGATTTATGCTTCTTTCGATGAGTTTGAAAAAAAATCATTTCGGATTTTTAATGTATTAGCTGATGAAAATGCAAAAAACCAACTCAAAGATATTGCTAAAACCGTATCTCATTTGAATGTAGGTTTTGCCCGTTATTTCGCGCTCGCAGCTGATTTGCCTTTAGGATTTAATGCTTCAGATGGCGATTAATCGAAGAGACTTTATCCGATCTGGTTTGGCAGTTAGTGCCGGTGCTTTACCAGCATTTATTTTATCCCCAACTGTACAAGCTTCAGAGAAGACAGAAGAACTTTTTGCCGCTGCCCGGCGTCATCTCCCAAATGGGGAAAGCGCTTCATACTCGGCTGCTCTTTTTACGAGCGCAGGTGATTTAAGATCTGTTGCTTTACCTGGACGTGGTCATGATGTTGCTGTGCGGCCGCATGGACTTGGAGAACCGCTTACCCAGCCTGTAGAAGTCGTTGCATTTGCACGCCGCCCTGGACGGTTTGCTGTTGCTTTTTCAACAAATAGTGGGCGAGAACCATTTCATTTTTTTGCAAAAGAGGATCGTCATTTTTATGGTCATGGTGTTTTTTCTCCGAATGGGAAGCTCTTGTTTACCACTGAGAATGATTTTGAAAATGGTGTTGGTGTTATAGGCATTCGTGATGCAACGGCAGGTTATAAGCAAATTGGTGAATTTCCCAGCTTTGGTATTGGCCCACATGATATGGCTTTGCTTGATGATGGCATAACACTTGTTATTGCCAACGGTGGGCTTGAGACAAGCCCAGAAACAGGACGTCAGATTTTAAATTTAACTGAGATGGAGCCCTCTCTGGTTTATATCGACTGCCGTAATGGAACCTTGATCGAAAAGCAAACACTGCCTGCCTTGCTTCATCAATTGTCTATCCGGCATCTTACTGTTGCTGGTAAAAACCGAGTTGTTTTTGGAGGCCAATTTAAAGGGCCGAAGACAAACCAACCTCCTCTCATTGGGTTTCATGATCGAGGGCACGAGATTAAATTGGTTGCAGCGCCCAAAGAAGTTCTTCGTGATATGAAAAACTATGTTGGCTCCGTTACGGTTGACAAGTCAGGTGAGATTATCGCAGCATCGCATCCACGTGGAGGATTTATTTCTTATTGGGATGCCGTTAATCGGACATTTATTGGGACGAAAAAATTAATAGACGGATGCGGGGTCGCCCGAACATATTCTAAGGGCGAATTTGTACAGACAAGTGGGACGGGACAGATTGAGCAAACGAGCTTAAGCACTCAAGTTTCTAAACGGTTTGAAACAGCCCGTAATGTGCAGTGGGATAATCATGCAATTTTAGTGAAATAGAAAAGAGGTGAGAGTTTTTTAGTGGCGCTTTAGGTTGCCCACAAGCAACCGCGCTAGTGACCGTAGTGACCGAGCTTGTTCATTTTTGTGCTTTTATAGCGCTCATTCGCATTATGGGTTGTTGTGGGTAAGGGGATCCGATCAACTTCGATCCCGCCCTTTCTCAATGCATCACATTTATCGGGGTTATTGGTGATCAGTTTCACATGCTTCACATCTTTTGATTTTAAAAATGATGCGACGATGTCATATTCACGCAAATCAATGTCAAAGCCCAGTTTTTCATTGGCTTCTGCTGTGTCATAGCCCTGTTCTTGAAGATTATAGGCCTTCATTTTATTCAATAGGCCGATGCCGCGGCCTTCTTGACGTAGATAAAAAACAAAACCGTGGCCAGTTTGACCAATCTTTTTTAATGATTTCTCTAGCTGTTCCCCGCAATCGCAGCGGTGAGAGCGAAAGACATCACCAGTCATACACTCTGAATGAATACGAATAAAAGGGATTTCACTCGCATTAGAGCTGCGCTCTAAGACTATATGCTCTAAATCATCTCCATAAGAAATGATCGACATAATGAAATCCCCATGATCTGTTGGGAGTTGAACAGTTTCAAGAATTTTGAGCGTACTCAATTGGTTACCCTGATTTATTTCGTGTTTATGGCCAAAGAGTTTTAAGAATATTGATCTCTAAAGGACTTAAACTGGTTATATATTTTTGGCTCTAGAACCTAGACCTTTAATCGTAGAGATTCCATATAAAAATTTGTTATATTATTACATAATACGATGGCTTTAGAAAATAAAGTAGTATTGGAATGTTTTTTCTAAAATTTTGGTCTTTATTTTCTATAAAGAGGTCCTTATTTCATAAGAATAACTAAATGGTGTTTTCTGTTACACTTAAATTTTTTCAATATGGGTTCAAATAGCCACGTCTGATGGTTAAAAGCATGTGACAACTTCACACGTCTGACATAAGATCATGCCTAGATTGGGGAAGTTGATAGGAGTAAATTTCATGGATTTTATTGATTGGTCACAAATTAATTGGGTGACTGTTATTACATTGTCTGTATTGGTTTTGGTTGCCGCATTTATTGGTAATTTCATTAATATCATTTTTAGCGGAAATCCAATTACTGGTGCTATTCTAGCAGCCATTATATTTGGTGCACTTTTTATTGGATGGAAACA
>CAXIDO010000248.1:0-4545 GCA_964022745.1 uncultured Methyloligella sp.
GTATCCACTTTAAGGTGGAACGCTCTTAGCATTTTTTAATAACTCACCAGAAAAGCCTGAAAAAGACCTTACCTTATAAAAATGAGAAAAATATGAGATAGCTTGATAAAATCTGAGGATGCCTTGATTAAACTGAGAAAATTTTGAGTAATGTGGACTGAACCATAATCCTGGTTTCACAAACTTATACTAAAGTTAAACTAGGCATAGTTTAAGTGAGTAGACTGTTTCATACCAAACGCTGTAATCGTTCTTTAATTTAATTTTATTATTTTATTTTCACATTTAAATGCGCTTTAGCAAATTTGTAGGAACAAGAGCTTGCGAACTTCACTTTCTTTCAAGAGCAATCTTTTTCATCCTGTCCCCGAGGAACTTGACGAAGAACATGAGAATTATATTAATCCTGGAATATTTGCTTGCGAATTAGCAAATTTCCTAGAGCAAGGTCTTAATGCCAATGATTATAAGATAACTTTCAGATGCTCTGAAGATTGGGGTTATTGGCAAGAAATTGAGCATGATGGTAAGTATACGTTGGCTATCGGTTGTTCTAACATAGTACAGCAGGAAAATGATTTTTCTGAACACCGTGTGTTTGTAAAGCCTGACGGCCCCATAATTCGACCAGCTAGAAGGCTGTTTAAGAAAACTTACGTACAAAAGAATGTAGAGCGGTTGGTTTCCACATTGGAAATATTGTTAAATTCTCATGATCAGATATGGGATGTTATTGTTGGGGAATAATTATGGCAAGTAATTTCGCAAAGCTTGCAAATTTAGAATTTGATGATGCAGTAGCTAAGGCAAATGCAGAGAAGCAATCATATTCAAAATGCCAAGCTTTAGCCTGGATTGCAAGATTTTCTCCAAATGACAAAGTTATTAAATGCGCTAATTTGGCAGTCCATGCTGCAGAAAATACAAACGACCACTATATCGCTACATATCCATTAAGTTGGCCTATACGGGCACTATTAGAACGAGAAAAGCCTAAAGCAGCTCAAGAAAACATTCATAAAGCAATTGAAAAATCCTGGAAAATTACCCCTCAAGCTAGTCAGTCAGAAGCATTATTTTTATTGCTACAAGCCAGTATTTACAAAAACAATAATTTATGGCCAGCCGTTTTTGAAGCCTTTATGATAGCCTCCATACCAATGCAACATTGGCGTCAAAAACGAAATGTTCGTGATGCCGTATTGATGGTAGCTAAACTCGATCCAGAAAAAGCAAACCAAGCTATTGATAGATTGGAAGATGAGAAGTTGTTACGTATCATCAATACAAAAAAAGCAGTCAACGAATTTTGCTCACCTCGACGTTTTTTTTGGTGAAGCTTCAGTTCCCTAATACCAACCGGTTTAGACAAAATGCTTCGAGAGCTTAAGGCCTTGGGCTTGGTAGTTGGATTTTAGGTCGGCGCCGTAGATTGTCTCTGGGATTTCGGTGAGTGGCTCGTAAATGAGCCTTGCAATGATTTGGCCATCTTCTAGCACAAATGGTATATCATGACTGCGCACCTCTAGCACCGCGCGGCTGCCTTTGCCGCCAGCAGATTCTGCGCCAAAGCCTGGGTCGAAAAAACCGGCATAGTGTGCGCGGAACTCGCCCATCATCGGATCAATTGGCACCATTTCAGCTGCGTATTGAATGGGAATGTGCAGTGCTTCTTTTGAGACGAGAATATAAAACTCGCCTGGGTCCAGGATTAACCGGCCGTCCGCACGCCCATAAAGTGGTTCCCAGAATTCATCCATTTTATAGCTGTTTGGTTTATCAACATCGATGATGTCTGTATGTTTTTGCGCTCTGTAGCCAATTAAGTTACTGCCATCAATGCCACGTAAATCAACCCGTGTGTTCAACCCATCACGGATGGTTGGTTCGCAATTCACCAATTGCTCTTTTTCATGCAAGAGACGTAATTCTTTATCTGTCAGCTTTGGTCTCTCAAATCTGTCTTGCTGGCCAATGCGTCTCCGAAAACGTAACTGATTTAAGCGGCTGCCTGAGCGAACTTTGATGGAAAAAGTGCGCGGAGAAATTTCCACATAGAGCTTGCCTTCATAACCGGCTTCAACATAATCAAAAATTTCAGCGCCGTCAGAAATGAGCCGTGTGAAAACATCAAGACGCCCTGTCGAGCTTTTCGGGTTGGCAAAGCACGAGACGCTATCTGGCAATTTCAGGCATTCTTCGACTTCCACGACATAAAAACATTCGCGCTCTAAGACGGCCCCATCTTCGAGTGAAAATTCATGGAGCGATAGGTCTTCTAATTGAGATTCCACCGTTCTACCGCCGCCCGGCAAAAAACTTGCGCGCACTCTATAAGCTTTTTTTCCTAAGCGCAGATCAAGGCTGGCGGGTTGAATTTGGTTATCAAGAATATCCACGCCGTTTGCGGTTTTTAGAAATCCACGATGAATGAGATCTTTAATGGCTTGGCTTGGAAAAATACCTCCCTTAGTGGGCAGGTGGGCTTTGGGCAATTCACTCCCATTTTCCTGATCATTATTCCAAAGGTTTTTTGCTTCTTCAGCCATATTTCAATCCATTTTTTTGCTTCAGGTTGCCCACTAGCAACCGCAATTTGTGTTTCAGTTGCCCACTCGCAACCGTCGCAGCATCCGCATTATTTGCTTCAGATGCCCACTACGCATCCGAAATTGTGCTTCACTTGTTGACTTCAACAGTTCTCGCAACCTTAACTAACAAGCGGGGGAAGTGCTTCCTGCACTAAATTGGCCCCATAATCGCTGAATGGAGAAAAGGTTACAAGCTGGAAACGTACTTTTTGTGAAAAACTCTTGACCCTTTCCCCGCTTTTGTACTTAGATGGGCCATCTATTTTGTGGTGATTTGGCCGGTCGGCTTGCAGCCACATAAAATAACTTGCTAAAAGGCCGATTGCCCCGGTTTTCCTTAACTTGATTTGGTTGGACCTGTGTCATCGGTATTGGTGGTACTGGTGTGCTGGGTTTTTTATTGCTCACACACTTTTTTGGGCATGTCATTTTTTTGCTTCAGATGCCTACGAAGCATCCGCAAAACCTAAAACCGGTATCCACTTTTAAGCGACATGCAATTAAGAGCAATATATAAGGGTTATCTATGTCTAATACAAAAATTTCTAAAGATCGGTTTGCTTCATTGAAAGATGCAACAAAGCTTGTGCATGGCGGCACCATTCGTAGTGAATTTGGTGAAACCTCTGAAAGCTTGTTTTTAACCTCTGGTTACGTCTATGACAGTGCTGAAAGCGCTGAAGCGCGTTTTAAAGGGGATGAAGATGGGTATATTTACAGCCGCTTCATGAACCCTACGATTAAAATGTTTGAAGAACGCATGATTGCCCTTGAGGGAGCCGAGGATGCCCGCGCCACAGCTACTGGAATGGCTGCGGTTTCTGCTTCCGTTCTTTCTTACTTAAATGCTGGCGATCATATTGTCTCAGCCAAAGCTTTGTTTGGCTCTTGTCGCTATGTGGTAGAGACATTACTACCGCGCTTTGGTGTAGAGACAACATTGGTTGATGGCAGTGACATAGAGGCCTGGAAAGCGGCTATGAAGCCGAATACAAAGGCTGTGTTTTTTGAGACACCAACCAATCCAGCTCTTGAATTGGTAGATATGCAAGCTGTAGCAGACATTGCTCATGAAGCTGGTGCTTTGGTAATTGTTGACAATGTTTTTGCGACGCCATATTTCCAAAAACCAATGGAATTTGGGGCTGATGTTGTTTGTTATTCAGCGACAAAGCATATTGACGGGCAAGGGCGGTGTCTTGGTGGCGTCGTACTTGGCAAACAAGACTATATTGACGATTATTTACATGATTTTATGCGCCAAACCGGGCCTTCTATTAGCCCGTTTAACGCTTGGGTAATGCTTAAAGGGCTTGAAACACTGCCTTTGCGCATTGAAAAAGCGGCGTCTAATGCCCGCAAAGTAGCCGATTTTTTAAGCGAACATCAAAAAGTGAAGCGCGCCATTTACCCTGGGCGAGAAGATCATCCTCAACATGAGCTTGCCAAACGCCAAATGAAGGGTTTTGGCACTATGGTTGCCTTTGAAATTGACGGGACAAAAGAAGATGCATTCAACTTCATGAATAAACTCGAAATTATCAGCATTTCCAACAATTTAGGCGATACAAAAAGCTTGATTACTCATCCAACAACCACAACGCATCAACGGTTGGAAGAAGAGGAACGTCTTGAGCTTTCTATTACTCCTTCATTGATTAGACTTTCTGTTGGAATTGAAGATAGTGATGACCTTTTAAATGATATTGCTGATGCTCTAAAATAATAGTGACTAACTTTTAGGGCATTATTATCAATTTTTCGGTTGATTTTGCGCTCAATAATCGTTCAAATCTGACTCTATTTAATGAGTGTATTTTTAAATCTGAGTATATTTAAAGAACGTGTTTAAAGAATATGGGTAAATTTAATGTTTCATGCCACAACAAAAGCCATTGAAGTGCGGGTTGAACCTCAGTTTCTGGATGAGCAATCTAGTCCTGAAGACCATCAG
>CAXIDO010000249.1:0-4475 GCA_964022745.1 uncultured Methyloligella sp.
CTTTATAGAAAATTTTTAATTGCGTCAGCACTGCTATTTGCAGTCTCTGCAACTCTCACGATTAACCCAGGCGATGCTGAAGCAAGATGTAAAAAGTTCGGCTTCACAGTTAATGATTATGGCAAAAAAGGCCCGACCGAAGATGCCAAACGCTTGCTTGACAAGCACATTGCTGAATGGATGGCAAAAAACAATATTAAAAATTACCGCACAAAACCCAAAACCGTTTCATGCAAACTCTTTATAGATGTCATCCTCTTCGATGAATACACATGTAGAGCAGACACGCTTGCGTGTTGGTAAGAAAATTTTGAGTGAATATCAATTCAAAGCTACATAACTAGTAAAACTAGCATCTATAAAAGCCAGTCTTTGTGAATGGAATAGTCCACTCCAATAGACTGGTTTTTTTTACAAAAAATTATACAGAGATTGATCAAGAAGACGGCCTGATAAACGTCCCCTCAATCCACCACTTTGGATATCTCATTTTTAAATATTTACCAGCCCTCTTAGCCTCATCTTCAGTCTCAAACAAACCAAAGCAAGTAGCCCCAGAACCTGAAAGCCGAGAAATCAAACACCCATCAAGAAGACTGATTTCAGCCAAGACATCACTAATTTGGGGCGCTATTTTTAAAGCCGGCTTGAGTAGATCATTCGGTGCAGATTCCATATAATCTATAACTTCACCTATTGAATGATAATCAAACTTATGACGCTTATGAACACCATTTTTAGATAGTGATTTTTCGTTATATTCCTGTGCCCTTAGAGTTTCAAAAACCAAACCCGTTGGCATAGAAATCCGCGGGTTAACTAGCAAAAGACCAATAGATGGAAATGATCTAACAGGCTCTACAAGCTCCCCCACTCCATGCATAAACGACGGCTCAGAGTTTACACAAACCGGAATATCGGCACCAAATCGCGCAGCAAATTTCAAAGGATCAAACTTAGAGACATCAACATCTTGTTCTTTCATGAGCTGACAGAAAAGCCGTATCAATGCCGCTGCATCTGCAGACCCACCACCAATACCAGAAGCGACAGGCAACAGTTTCTCTAAACTGACAGTTGCAATCGGTAGTGAGTGATGGCTTGTAGAAGAAAACTCATCTATCAATTGCAGACCAACAGTTTCTACCAAATTTACACCATCTATATTCTGAGCCTCTGGCCCAGTAACTTTCAACTGAAAAGGACTATCATCGGAGCTCTCGGTCTTTAGTGCCAGCTTATCTCCAAAACCAGCAAAGACAACCAAGCTCTCAAGCTGGTGATAGCCATCATCCCGTTTCCCTAAAATAGAAAGTGAAAGGTTAATCTTCGCCCAAGCGGTGTCCTGAAAACAGGCTCCATTAAAATTGATCATAAATCTTACAGTACTAAGAACTTTGAAAAGTCAGCATTGAATTAAGACAGCCTAAACCTAAGCTGAAATCCTCATTTCATAATTTGATTAGGTAGTGTCTTATTTTTCTTTAATAGACGCTTTAGCCTGACGTTTCACAGGAAGACCTTCAATCATCTTCTTGTTGATCTGCTTAATCAGTTCATCCGTTGGCTCTAAACTAAGCACTTGTTTCCACTGAAAGCGCGCTTCATTTTTCCGGCCAACTCGCCAATAAACATCTCCCAAATGATCATTAATCACAGGGTCATCTGGGCGAAGCATTACAGCTTTTTCCAAAATAGTAACCGCTTGTTTATATTGGCCAAGTCTGTAATGAGCCCACCCTAAACTATCAACATAATACCCACTATTTGGCTTCAGCTTCACAGCCTTGCGAATAAGCTTCATGGCATTAGATAAGTTAAGGTTTTGGTCAACCCAGCTATATCCCAGATAGTTTAAAACATCAGGGCGGTTCGGGCTTAACTTCAAAGCGGACTTAAAATCCTTCTCAGCTTTTGGCCACTCTTTCGAGCGCTCATAGCTGATCCCACGACCATAATAATAAAACCAATCACTAGGGCGCGGTTTTTTCAAAAGCGCAATGGCCTTGCTGTAATTAGTAGCAGCCTCAGAATACTTCTTTTCATCCAAATAAAGCTTGCCCAGCGCATTAAACAAATCAATATCGTTTGAATATTTATCACGCAACTCTTCAAGCACTTGAATAGCTGTAGCGGTTTGTTTTTTCGAACTAAGTGACTGAGCCTTTAATATCTGCGCATCAAGCCAAATAGGTTCTTCGCTTCCAATGCCATTGAGGTAAACAATAGAACGATCATATTTCTTCACACGGTAAAGCAAACTTGCTAATGAATAGTCGGCTGCTGCAAATTGAGGGCGCAACAATCTCGCCATCTGCAAGAAAATAAGCCCATCATCAACGCCGCCATTCTCAGCACGGCGATCGCCAAGACTAAAGAAAATCTCCGCTAACCCTTCTTGTGCCGTTTGCACGTGAGAAGCCATAGGAATTTTCGCCTTAATTTTCTGTTCAATCAAAAGTAAATCAGGATGTTGAAAACGAGCCCGAGAAAAATGCTTGCTTAAAACTGTCAAAGCGGCACGTCTCTGATTATTCTTTGCTAAAAATTGCGCATAGGAACCAACAAGACGAACCATCTGATGATATTTACGATAGAGGCGTGAATAAGCTTTTTGAGCATCTTTAACTTTGCCATTCACATCCGCAATCAAAGCACGGTGATATTGCTGATAATCACGAACCCAATCTGTGTCAGATTTTTGATTTAACAGTTTCATCGCTTGTGAGTATTTGCCTTGTTCAGACAAAATCCAGGCTTGCGAAATTTTTTCAATCAAAGCGCTTAAAGGCCCATCATTACTTGCTAAAAAATGAGCTTCAGCTGCACTGTAATTTTTGACACGAAATTCATCGACACCCCGATAAAGCCGGGCAAAAGGATGAGCTGCGTCAATCTTAATGAGCTTCTTACTTAAATCGGAAGCAAGCGCCCAATCACCGCCCATAAGTTCAAGCAAGAAAGATTGCTCTAAAATTCTTTTATTATTTGGCTCATAATTTAGGGCCCGGCGCATATAAAGTGCAGCCTCGACCGTATCATGTTTTGAGCTAGCATAACGACCCGCTAAATAACTGCCAAGAAATGAGTTAGACTGCAAGTTGGGCAGAGATTTCTCAGCCAAAACACCTCCGCTTAGCAGGAGAGCTCCACTGATACTAAACACACATATGAGTGTGGCAACGGGTGAAAGAAATTTTTTCATATAAGTCGCTATCCATTAATGAAGTGCCATTCTCATAAAGATGGCCTGTTTTGCCTGTCTTCGCAAGTCACAATGCACCTTTATTAAGCTAACTATGTGGCAGCTTTAATGGCAAAGCTGTGGTCTTTTTATCAAGTCTAGATAAAAAAATGCCGCTAAGATGATAAAAACAGTCAAACAACTGCAACAAATCAACTTTAGCGGCATTTATTAAAAATAACTGACAATCTTCAAATTATTGTCAAATTGGAGTTAATTAAGTTCAAACGACCTACATATTTGGATAATTCGGTCCCCCGCCACCTTCTGGTGTAACCCATGTAATGTTCTGTGCAGGATCCTTAATATCGCAAGTTTTACAGTGAACACAATTTTGCGAATTAATCTGAAAACGAGGATCTTTCCCCTCTTCAGTAATCACCTCATAAACACCCGCCGGGCAATAGAGTTGTGCTGGCTCTGCATACTCAGGTAAATTTTGCGAAATTGGGATAGACTCATCCGCCAGCTGCAAATGAACAGGCTGCTCTTCACCATGATTGGTTGCCGAAAAACTCACATTTGTCAGACGGTCGAATGAAAGCACACCATCTGGTTTCGGGTAAGTGATCTTAGAATAATCAGCCGCCTTGCCAGTACTTTCAGCATCATTTTTCCCGTGGCTCAAAGTGCCAAGAATGTTAAACTTAAAGATGGTCGCAAACCACATATCAAATCCACCAAGTGTCAAACCACCAAGCGGACCAAACTTGCCATTTAACGGCGCAATATTGCGAACAGGTTTCAAATCTTTCCCAATAAGACCAGATCTTAGCTCCGCATCATAATCATGTAGTTCATCACCAGAGCGCTCAGCTCCAATAGCCTTGTGAGCAGCTTCTGCAGCTGCAATACCAGAAAGCATCGCATTATGATTCCCCTTAATCCGGGGCAAGTTCACCAAGCCCGCTGAACAACCAAGCAAAGCACCGCCAGGAAACACAGTTTTAGGAATAGATTGATACCCACCCTTAGTCACAACACGCGCACCATAAGACACACGTTTGCCACCCTCTAGAACTTCAGCAATCTCTGGGTGATGTTTCCAGCGTTGGAATTCATTGTAAGGAGACAGGTGTGGATTTTTATAATTAAGATCAACGATGTAACCGACATAGACTTGGTTATCTTCCAAATGATACATGAAAGATCCACCACCATTTTTCAGACCCAATGGCCAACCCATCGTATGAGTGACCTCACCTAACCGATGGTTTTCAGTCTTTACTTC
>CAXIDO010000250.1:0-4474 GCA_964022745.1 uncultured Methyloligella sp.
TGACAAGGACAATCAACCAAGTGGTCATTCACCATTCCCATTGCTTGCATATGAGCATAAACCGTTGTAGGACCAACAAACTTAAATCCCTGCCGTTTCAGCTCCTTAGAAAGCTTAGTGCTAAGTTCAGTTTTACCTGGAACATCTTTCATAGATTTAAAATTATTCTGCAAAGGCTCACCGTTTACAGCATCCCAAAAAAACGCTGAAAGACGTGGTCCTTTTTACTGCAGCTTTAATAAAGCGCGAGCATTATGAACCTCAGCTTCAATTTTTAATCGATTCCGTATAATACCCGTATCAGCCATCAAAGCCTCAATCTTTTTGGGCTTATATTTCACTATTTTTTTCGCATCAAATCCATCAAATGCTTTTCGAAAATTCTCTCTCTTTCGCAAAATAGTGATCCACGACAAACCAGATTGAAAACCCTCTAACAGGAGTTTTTCAAACAATGCACGATCAGAAGTTTCCGGCACACCCCACTCTTCATCATGATACTCAATATATAAAGGGTCATCTCCCGCCCAGGAACAACGTGTCATTCATCACCTTAAGTTTAATCGTCTTTGTCAAACAAAATCATATGAAGCCCATGATGGTATAGTCAAAGTGACCAAAATACCGTCGGCATGTATTTTATCCCCAATATTCAATGCTTTCCCGGCTCTGTCTAAACGCACCAAAGCAAGCCCCTGTTTTCCAAGCCGTGAACCAAGCACACCAATAAGAGAAGTTTCTGTGCGAATTTCAGCACCGCTTTCCGGCAACTCTTCTTCACTTTTTATGCAAACAATCCGTTTGCGCACAGTGCTCCGATGCTGCATGCGTGAGACGACCTCTTGCCCCACATAACACCCCTTTGAAAAATCAACCCCGTCAATAAGATCATAGCAAGCTTCATGAGGAAACGTATTTCCAAGAGCATAGTCATGCCCACCTTCAGGAAGACCAATGGCAAGACGCGCAGTTAAATAATCATCTGGCGAACAAGCCTCTAAACCCTCACAAAAATCAGTCATGTGATCAACAGAAACAATGGCACGTTGCCCTAATTCCGATGAGCGAGGATCAGGATATAACGAGGCTTCAGGTGAAATCAAATCACAAGCTTCAGCCAGCCAAAAAACCATATGTGTTTCTGATAAATTCGAAATATCGACATTAGCTCTTAGTTTATAAAGGCTAAACTTCTTATAAAGTTCATCAAGACCGCCTTTAGCCATTTCAAGAAAATAACCATTTTCAGTCGGTACAATAAAAAACTCATAATTTATTTTGCCTTGCGGCGTCAACAGGGCAGCAAATAGAGAGCCTTTTTCTTTTATTTTGTCCAAATCATTGGTAATCAACCCTTGCAGAAATTCTCCAGCATCCGGCCCGGTTACTTTTAAAACAGCACGATCTAGCAAGGCAACAAACTTCGTCATTTTCATTCCAATCCAAAGCACAACCCAACCAGAATAAAATCTAAGGTCAGAATAATTGTACGTAAAAAACCAGAGCAACCAACAAATTCAGTTCAAATGCTATATGCTCGGGTTAATGAATAAGCCACAATTGTTAATTATAAGTCTTTCAGGCAAACAATAATAAAAAGGCGAATAACATCAAAAACTTGAAAATATTCTATTAATAAAAACTTTTAGTGCATACCCTCAAAAAGTGCACAGATTAAACACCTGACAGTCCTCAACTTTATATATAAACTCATATCAAGAGTTACAAGACGTGGAGACAAAGCAAAAGCCATTGAAAACCAATGGAGTAAAGGCGTCCAATTTCACGTTCAATTTCTATGAAACGGAGTATACACAAATGAACTTTGATCTAGTCATCAAAAATGGTGAAGTGGTCAATCAAGATGGAATAGGCCAAGCCGACATCGGCATAAAAGATGGTAAAATTACATCTCTGGGTGATCTAAGCCAAGCTACAGCTGATAAAACCATTTCAGCAACCGGCCTCACCATTCTTCCAGGTGTCGTAGACAGTCAAGTTCATTTCAGAGAACCCGGCAATGAACATAAAGAAGACCTGGAAACAGGCAGCCGTGCAGCCGTTATGGGCGGTGTCACCTCCGTGTTTGAAATGCCAAATACCTCACCTCTTACAACTTGTCCAAACACTCTTGAAGATAAAATCAATCGCGCTCGTCATCGTATGTTTTGCGACTTTGCTTTTTACGTGGGCGGCACAAGAGAAAATACCAATGACATCCCAGAGCTTGAACGCCTGGAAGGCGCAGCAGGCATTAAAGTCTTCATTGGCTCATCCACCGGTAACTTACTTGTCGACGATGAAGAAAGCTTGAAAAAAATTCTCTCCAAAATCAATCGCCGTGCTGCATTCCACTCAGAAGATGAAGCCCGTTTGATTGAGCGCATGGATGTTCGCCGTCATAATGATCCATCAAGCCATCCAGAATGGCGCGATGAAATCGCAGCCATGAAGTCAACCAAAATGCTGGTCGAAGCCGCAAGAGAAGCTGGCAAACGCATTCACGTTCTCCATATTTCAACAGCCGAGGAAATTGAATATTTAGCTCATCATAAAGATGTCGCCTCAGTAGAGCTAACACCACAACATCTCAGCCTTTCAGCTCCAGATGTATATGAGAGATTAGGCACCTATGCACAAATGAACCCACCGTTGCGAGAAGCACGCCACGCGAAAGCTCTCTGGCAAGGCCTTCAAAACGGTGTTGCTGATGTACTCGGCTCAGATCATGCCCCACACACAAGAGAAGAAAAAGAAAAACCATACCCGGAAAGCCCATCCGGCATGACTGGTGTCCAAACTCTTGTACCTATCATGTTAGATCATGTTAACAACGGGAAACTAAGCCTAGAGCGCTTTGTTGATCTAACATCTCACGGTCCAAACCGTCTTTTCGGCATGGCCACAAAGGGACGCATCGCAGTTGGTATGGACGCTGATTTGACCATAGTCGATATGAACCAAACCAGAACCATCACGAATGACTGGATTGAAAGCAAAAGCCAATGGACCCCATATGACGGACAAACCGTCAAAGGCTGGCCCAAAGGCACCATCATCAGAGGGCACCGCGTCATGTGGGAAGACGAAATCATCGGCACTGCAATTGGTGAGCCCGTGAAGTTCAGTGAAGCACTTTAATAGAGTTTCACTAACGAGAATGTGATGATAATCTGAAACATAGAGGCTGGTTTTTTCGGTAAGTTTATATTTAACTTAAACTCATGATTAAACCAGTCTCACAGTTTCTTCACATCTCAAACCTCTTAGTCTCAAGAGTAGCACTTCTCTATTTCAAACCCCTCTTTATAAAAACTCTTAGTTGTTTTTTTCTCTTTTTTAGTATTCTTAGCTCTCAACCAGCTCAATCACAGCTCAATAAACAGTCAATTATTGACCCAGCCAATCAAGCCAAGTTTCGAACCAGCCATATGCCATACACGGCATTTGATAAACTCAATCACACAATTTTAAAAATTGATAACGCAACATTAAAAGTCGGCTTTGCCCCTGGCAAACTTGATCTTTCAAATCAGCAAATACTCAACTGGGTCACCAATTCTGCAGAAGTCGTTTCAAAATATTACGGCCAATTCCCCGTAAATGACGCAAGGGTATTAATCGTGCCCGCACAAGGCAAAGGCGTTAAAACAGGGCAAGCCTTTGGCTATAGAGGCGCAGCCATACGTGTCTTTGTTGGAGAGAAAAGTGATTTAAATGATTTGAAAAAAGACTGGATCGCCATTCATGAAATGATCCACCTGGCACTGCCAAACACACATCAGCGTCACCTTTGGTTGGCCGAAGGTTTATCCGTCTATGTAGAATCAATCTCACGTGTGCAAGCTGGGCAGCTAAGTGAGGCCTTCGTCTGGAATGGCTTTATGAAAAGTATGCCCTTTGGCTTGCCAAAAGAAGGTGACAAAGGTTTAGATTACACTCACACATGGGGACGCACTTATTGGGGTGGTGCTATATTTTGTTTACTCGCTGATATAGAAATTCGCCAACAAACAAATAATAAAATGGGCCTGCAAGATGCTCTAATTGGCCTCATTAAAAAAGGCGGCAACAATGAAAGAATTTGGTCTATCTCAGAAATTTTAGAAGCAACAGATTACGCCACCGGTAAAAAAGCCGTCTATGAACAGTATATGAAAATGTATAACACCCCCATGAAACCGGACTTAAAGAAAATATGGAAAGACTTAGGCGTTACAAAAGTAAACGGTAAAATCGTTCTTGATAACAACGCACCCCTTGCAAAAATCAGACAAGCCATTTTTTCACCGCGCAAAAGATCATAAAATTCTAATTACACTCTCATTGGGAAAAGTTATTTTTAGCTTTTTATTTTGAACCTCTCGCAATGAGAGAGAAGCCGTACTATATTGATCTGATCAATAATCAATTCAGAATAAAAACACCAAATGCACACTCACCATCTTCTATATAGTTTTCGCAGATGCCCCTA
>CAXIDO010000251.1:0-4461 GCA_964022745.1 uncultured Methyloligella sp.
CCTCTTAAATAGCTTTCAGCGACAGGAGGTTTACCAATGAGGACGGCTTCATCAGCCATTTGGACATGAAGTGCATGTTGGTCTGCCTCTGAATAAACAGCGACCGTTTTAACACCCATTTTTCTGGCTGTTTGTATCACACGGCAGGCAATTTCACCGCGATTGGCAATGAGTATTTTTGAAAACATGATCGCTCCTTACTAGCCGCGAATTACATGCGGAACATGCCAAAGCGGGTTTCTTCCACTGGCGCATTCAAACAAGTTTTTAAAGAGAGAGAGACAACGTCACGTGTTTTTCTAGGATCGATGATGCCGTCATCCCATAAACGGGCCGAAGCATAAAAGGGGTGACTTTGCGTTTCAAATTGCTCTAAAACGGGGCGCTTGAACTCAGCTTCTTCCTCCGCGCTCCATTCACCGCCTTGGCGCTCAATTCCGGCTCGCTTTACAGTTGCTAAAACGCCAGCGGCTTGTGGCCCGCCCATAACTGAAATTCGTGCATTTGGCCACATCCAGAGGAAGCGCGGGCCAAAAGCACGACCGCACATGCCATAATTCCCAGCGCCAAAAGAGCCACCGACTATTACTGTGATTTTGGGAACCGCAGCTGTCGAAACCGCGGTTACCAGTTTTGCGCCATCTTTGGCGATGCCGCCTGCTTCATATTTTTGCCCCACCATGAAGCCTGTGATGTTTTGTAAAAACAAAAGTGGCGTTTTGCGCTGACAGCAAAGCTGAATGAAGTGAGCGCCTTTTGTAGAGCTTTCAGAAAACAGTACTCCGTTGTTCGCAATGATGCCTACTGGCATTCCGTCAATATGTGTAAAACCACAGACTAATGTTGTACCATAATTTGCTTTAAATTCTTCAAATTCTGATCCATCGACTAGCCTAGTGATCAGCTCTCTGGCGTCATAAGGTGTTTTTGCGTCGGCTGGAACAACCCCCATAACAGAGGCGGGGTCATAGTTTGGTTTTCGGGGTGTTTTTAGTTTTATATTTGGTGTTGAAATACTACCTAAATTTCCAATGATTTCGCGGCCCAATGCCAGTGCATGGGTATCATCTTCTGCCATATAATCCGCAACACCTGAGAGGCGGGTGTGCGTGTCAGCGCCGCCCAGAGTTTCAGCGTCAACGATTTCACCTGTTGCTTCTTTCACTAATGGCGGCCCGGCCAGGAAGATAGTCCCTTGTTCTTTTACGATGATTGTTTGATCGCACATTGCCGGCACATAGGCCCCGCCAGCAGTACATGGACCCATTACAATGGCAATTTGAGGAATGCCTTTAGCGCTCATATGAGCTTGATTATAAAAAATCCGTCCGAAGTGATCTTTATCTGGAAAGACTTCATCTTGATTGGGAAGATTAGCACCGCCAGAATCAACCAAGTAAATGCAGGGTAGATTATTTTCAGCTGCGATCTCCTGACCGCGCAGATGTTTCTTAACACTGAGAGGAAAATAAGTGCCGCCTTTTACAGTTGCATCATTGCAGACGATCATACAATAGCGGCCCATTACGCGTCCTACACCAGCAATAGAACCTGCACCTGGAATATCATCTTCATAAACATCTTTAGCAGCAAATAGCCCGACTTCGAGGAAAGGTGAGCCAGGGTCTAAAAGACCAGCAATTCGATCTCTTGGCAAAAGTTTGCCGCGTTTTACATGACGCTCCCTAGAAGCTTCCGTGCCCCCCTGCATGATACGTTTGGCTTCTGTTGCTACCACTTGTAAATGAGAATCCATAGCTTTTTTATTTTCTATAAAGCTTGGGGACTGCTCTGAGATTTTTGATTGGAGTATTGCCATTTGATCCTCATATTTTTGTTCACCCTTTTGACATGACGAACAGCACGTATCATTGACCGTGTTTGTTATTTGGTTTCTTCAAACAACTCACGACCGATGAGCATGCGACGAATTTCAGATGTGCCGGCGCCAATTTCATAGAGCTTGGCATCTCGTAATAAACGCCCTGTTGGATATTCGTTGATGTAACCATTGCCGCCCAAACACTGGATTGCTTCTAGCGCCATTTGGGTTCCTTTTTCAGCTGCATAGAGTATGCAACCCGCGGCATCTTTTCTGCTTACTTTGCCATTGTCAGCGGCTCTTGCAGCAGAATAAACGTATGAACGGCAAGCGTTCATGGTTGTGTACATGTCTGCTATTTTTCCCTGCATCAGCTGGAATGTTCCGATGGGTTTACCGAACTGCTCTCTTTCGTGAACATATGGCACGACGATATCCATCGCGGCGGCCATGATACCAAGGGGACCAGCTGCTAAAACCAAGCGTTCATAGTCAAGACCAGACATGAGAACGCTTACGCCCTTACCTTCTTTGCCGAGGATATTTTCAAATGGAACTTCACAATCTTCAAAGACAAGCTCGCAGGTGTTTGAACCGCGCATACCAAGTTTGTCGAGTTTTTGTGCCGTTGAGAAACCAACCATATCTTTTTCAATGATGAAGGCTGTGATGCCCTTAGTGCCCGCATCTGGATCTGTTTTTGCGTATACAACCAAAGTTGTGGCGTCAGGGCCGTTTGTGATCCACATTTTATTGCCATTTAACAAATAGCAAGAATTTCTTTTTTCAGCTTTTAGTTTCATGGAAACCACATCTGACCCAGCGCCTGGTTCTGACATAGCTAATGCGCCGACGTGCTCACCCGTGATGAGTTTAGGCAGGTATTTCTTATGTTGCTCTGATGTCCCATTGCGTTGAATTTGATTGATGCAGAGATTTGAATGGGCACCATAAGACAGACCTACAGAAGCAGAAGCACGACTAATTTCTTCAATTGCAATGCAATGAGCCAGATAGCCCATATCAACGCCGCCATTTTCTTCTGGAATGGTAATTCCATGGAGACCTAACTTGCCCATTTTTTCCCATAAATCACTCGGGAAAACGTTTGTTTCATCTATTGAAGCTGCGCGCGGTGCAATTTCTTCTTGTGCGAAACGGCGCACCGTATCTCTCAGTGCTTCAATATCTTCTCCGAGATCAAAATCCATTACGGCATCAAACATTTTAAACTCTCCTCCCGAGCGTATACTTACTCTCTCACACAGCCAACACTGCGCAGAACCATATTGACGTAGATATCTTCGATTTTCTTTTGTGATAAGCGGCCACCTGATCGGTACCAAGTGTTAATTCCTGTTAGCATGGCCAATGTCGCCATTGCAGTGACGTGTGCATCTTCAACTTTAAAGCTGTTTTCTTTGATGCCTTTGGCAATGATGATTTTTAGTTCATCTTCATATTGACGGCGCAGCTCTTCGATTAATTTAAATTCATCCGGCTCGAGTGATCGTAATTCCATATAAGCAATGAAGACTTCATCTGGCCTCTTGATATTGTAGCGAATATGAAACCTCGCGAAGTGCTCTAGTGCTTCACTGGCTGGCAGTTCGGTTTGACTTTCTTTAGCCCAGGCCTCTAAGAGGGCTTCAAGATGCTTCTGCATAATATCCAGGAGCAGTGCTTGTTTTGTAGGGTGGTATTGATAGAGCGCGCCGGGTTGCACGCCGACCGCATCAGCGATCATGCGCATTGAGACTGCTGCAAAGCCGTGGCGTGCAATTAGCTCCAGACTATGTTTGTGAATAGCATTTGCCGTTGCTTTCCCATTTGACCCTGCCAAACGTGCCAAAGCAGTCCCTCCTAATTATTGTTATTTACTTCATCAATTAATTGAATGTACGTTCATTTAATTAATAGGTAAAAAGGTAAGACTGTCAAGAAAAGAATATTTTTTTAATTTTAGGAAATATTTTGCGATCCTGAGCAAGATATGGATTTTAAAATGGAGTTTTTTCAGAAGAATATTTTCCCCCGAGCCTACCTACTCACTTAAGCCATTGATTACTATTATATTTATTTGTTAAATATGCGCTTAAGGAGAATGGATGCCTGTTTATTTTGGCATTGATTTTAAAACGGCTCTCATGCCTTCTATCATGGCTTTCGAACACACTCTGACCCGCTCTAATTGCGCGTAATCTTCATGGACAATGTACCAAAATGAGCGTTTAAAAGATATTTCATCTGGCAGAACCTTGACCAAATCTTCATGTGGTTCGGTCATAAAATCTGGCAGAATACCAACGCCTGCACCATTTAACACAGCTCTTAATTGCACATGGATGCTGGTGCTTGTGAGGTGAGGATTAAAAGATCCATCAACGAGAGGTATATAATCGAGCTCGTCATCAAAGATCATATCTGAGATATAACCAACACCTCTTACCTTGATAAGATCAGCCACCTTTTTTATCTTTTTTTGCTGGCTTAGATAGGCTTTTGAGCCATTGAGATGTAATCTGTAATCAGCAATTTTTTGCACCCGTACGCGCCCTTTTTGCGGTCTTGAAACAGCGATAACAAAATCAGCCTCTCGTTTAGAGAGAGAGAATTTTTGCGGCAAAGCAACCAGTTGC
>CAXIDO010000252.1:0-4452 GCA_964022745.1 uncultured Methyloligella sp.
CCAACCTAATCCCTGAAAAAGATTTGGCTAAGTACCCGCAATTTGTTCAGAATTTAAGACTGAACCTTGGTTTGGATTTGCGTGGTGGTTCTCATTTGCTGCTGCAAATGGATAAAGATCTCCTTATTGAGAAACAAATCAAGATATTGCGCGGCAATGTGCGGACGGCTTTGCGCGGTAAGCGTGAAGGAAGTGCTCGCACTGGAGCTATTCGTTATCGTGATTTAAGCGCGAAAAAAGACAGAGTTGAGTTTAAGCCTTCTGATCCAGCTGATCTGGAAAAAGCTTATCAAGCGGCTCGGACGCTTATTCAACCACTGCCATCCACATCTTTTGGCACAACGCCAGGTAATAATGTTGACGTTGAGAAGACGGCTGATGGGCGCATTGTTGTGAAGCCTTCTGAGCCAGCAATTACTGCTAAAATATCATCTTCTATTGATTCTGCTATTGAAGTTGTTCGGCGCCGGGTTGATGCCTTGGGCACCACTGAGCCTTCTATTCAACGTCAGGGCGAAGACCGGATTTTACTTCAAGTTCCAGGGTTTGATGATCCAGAGAAATTGAAAGCAGTTGTGAAACAAGCGGCCGTGCTTTCGTTTCACTTGGTGGTTCGCCCCGCAAATGCTGAAGAAGCTACTGATGGGTTAACTGAACCTGGGACTACAATTTACCCATCAAAAGATCAATATTCCTCTCACTATATTTTAGAAGATGAGCCTTTGATCACAGGCGCTGATTTAGCGAATGCACGGCAAGAGATTAGCCCGCAAACAAGCAGGCCTGTTGTTTCCTTCCGTTTGAATTCACGTGGTGGTGTGCGCTTTGGTGATGTGACTGCAGCGAATGTGGGCCGCCCCTTTGCAATTGTTCTTGATGGTGAAGTGATATCTGCTCCGACCATTCAGGAAGCAATTACTGGTGGTTCTGGCCAGATTTCAGGTAACTTTACAGTGTCAACCGCAGATGACTTAGCGATCTTACTTCGCTCTGGCTCATTGGAAGCGCCTCTTACTATTTTAGAAGAACGCACCGTTAATGCCAGCCTTGGTGAAGACTCTATTGCTGCTGGTAAGCTGGCTGCGATAATTGGTCTTGTTGGTGTGGTTTTATTCATTCTAATGGCCTATGGCACATTTGGTCTTTATGCGAACATTGCTCTTCTTATTAATATTGCGATGATTGTTGGTGCGCTCTCTTTACTGCAAGCGACTTTAACCCTACCTGGTATTGCGGGTATCGTTCTTACTATGGGTATGGCGGTTGACGCCAATGTGCTTATTTTTGAGCGGATCCGTGAAGAGTTACGAGCTGGTAAAACGGCGATTAGTGCAATTGAGTCTGGGTATTCCAGAGCTCTTTCAACCATTTTGGATGCGAATATCACGACCTTTTTGGCGGCGATTATTCTCTTCTGGCTTGGCTCTGGACCGGTAAGTGGTTTTGCTGTGACCTTATCTATTGGTATTGTTACATCTGTGTTTACGGCATTTGTATTAACCAGATGGTTGATTGCATGGTGGCTGCGTTCGCAGAGATCTAAAACTGTTGATATGCCAATATAGGGGGATAGTTCTATGACGTTTAAAGGTATTAATTTTGTCCCTCGTGGTACAAAAATTCCGTTTATCTCAATGCGTACCATTGCTTTTATTCTTTCAGGATTAGCAATGGTTGAATCGATTGCATTATTTTCAACCAAGGGTTTGAACTACGGTATTGACTTTATCGGTGGTACTTCGATTGAAGTGCGTCATAAAGCCGGACCAGCTAATATTTCTGAAGTGCGTTCGAAAGTTGGAGCACTTGGGTTTGGTGATGTTCAAATTCAGCAATATGATGACCCGCGTGATGTGTTGGTGCGGATTGAATTGCAATCTGGTGGTGAAGAAGCGAACCAAACTGCTCTTGATAAAATCAAGAGTGTATTGGGTGACGGTTATGAATTTAGAAATACACAAGTGATTGGGCCAACGGTTTCTGGAGAGTTGACCCAAGCTGGTATCATTGCCGTACTTACTGCGATTTTTGTGGTGTTGATTTATATTTGGCTTCGGTTTGAGTGGCAATTTTCATTAGGTGCTGTTGTAGCGCTTGTGCATGATATTGTGCTCACCATTGGTATTTTCTCACTGTTGCAACTTGAATTTACGCTTTCTATCATTGCGGCTTTGCTGACGATTGTTGGTTACTCTCTCAACGATACGGTGGTTGTTTATGACCGTGTACGTGAGAATTTGCGTAAATTTAAAAAGATGCCACTAAACGAGTTACTCGACGTTTCTATTAATGAAACGCTGTCTCGGACGATTTTAACATCTGTGACAACATTGATTGCTCTTGTTTCATTGTTTGTTTTCGGTGGTGAAGTGATCCGCGGATTTGTTTTTGCGATGATCTGGGGTGTTTTGGTTGGTACCTATTCATCTATCTTCATTGCGTCACCGGTACTATTGCTTGTTGGTGTGAAACGTGACTGGAGTGGCCTTGGCGGTGCTAAATTTAAAGAACCTACTGGCACAGTTTAATAGAGCTTATGAATGTTATTTTAAAAGGCGCTGTTTACGGCGCCTTTTTTGTGTCTGTTAGTTATTGGGATACGGTGTTCCGGTCATCTCTTTGACTTTTTGTTTTGTACAGTATTTCTGGCTCCTTTGTTTTTTCTCACGGGTTTTTTAGTATGAAATTTTACTTTGGACTATTGGTTGCGCTTTTGGTTTTACTTCGTGGCTCCCTGGCTTTTGCTCATTCGCATGAGAGTGTCTCTCATGCTGAATGGGAGAGGTTTTTTGAAAAAACAGGTGTACAAGGAACGGTTGTTTTCAAGGAGCTTGGCCGTGAGCAGCGTCATTTTTATGATTTTAAAAGAGCTCAAAAACGCAAGATACCTGCCTCAACTTTTAAGGTTATTCATAGTTTGATTGCTTATGAAACCGGCACTGTGCAGAAAGCTGACCATTTATTTAAATGGGATGGAAAACCACAATGGTTGAAGGCTTGGGAGAGAGATTTAACATTTCATGAGGCAATCAAAGTTTCAGCTGTTCCGGTTTATAAAAGAATTGCTAAATCAATTGGCTCTCAAAGAATGAAATATTGGCTTAATCGCTTGAATTATGGCAATGGGAAAATTGATGGAGGCATAGATAAATTCTGGTTATCTGGAGGATTGCGTGTTTCAGCTATTGAGCAGGTTGATTTTCTAGAAAAGCTTTATAAAGGGAGCTTAGATGCCTCTCTTAAAGGGCAGGCCTTTGTTCGCGACATTTTACCTATTAAACAACATAAGTGTTTTGAAATAAAGGGAAAAACTGGATTAGCTTTTCGGAAAGATAAACCGCATATTGGTTGGTGGATTGGTTGGGCAAAAGCTCAGCAAAGGGTTATGTTTTTTGCTTTAAATATTGATATAAAAGACAAAAAGCAATATGGCCTGCGTCAATCAATCGTTGTTTCTTTATTAGAACAAGGTGGATTGTTTGAAAAGAATTTTTGTGCGAGCTAACTTATGAAAGTTGTGAAATGAAACATGATGCATATTACCCTGAAGCCCTTGAGTTAGAAGCTTATGGCAATGGGGGGTTTCGTTTCGGTGAAATGAGCCACAAAGGATCTTTGTTGATTTTGCAAAGTGGCATTTATGGGTGGGATGTCACTGAATTTGATGAGGTTCAACCTGTGCATTTTCAACAGGTGTTTGAAGAGGCTGAGGCCCATGAGTTTTTAATTTTTGGCACGGGTGATAAACAGCGTTTCCCTTCCAAAGAATTAAAAGAAGCCTTCCAAAATGCTTCAACTAAGCCAGGACATGAAGAAGGTCCTGGAAAAGGATTATGGCTTGAAGTGATGGACACTGGTGCAGCGGCTCGGACGTATAATGTTTTAATTGCTGAGGGGCGCAAGGTTGCAGCGGCTTTTATTGCTGTTGACTAACGCGCAGAAAAGACAATCTGAAAGTGCATTAAACATTATGTAAACTGAAACGTAATTGAATATTAAAAAGGGTTGTATTTAGAGTGTTTCCTCAAGACAAAAATCAAGATGAATTAGAAGCGATTATTTTGCGCTTAAAGCATCATGATTATGCTGGTTATTTGAGTGTTCGTTTTTCTCCTATGGAGCAACGAGTGGCACTAAGCTGGCTCTTTGGGTTTTTCATGGATGTTGAGCAAATATCGATAAAGGTGAATGAGCCACTGCTTGGAGAAATTCGTCTTCAATGGTGGCGGGATCAATTGTTAAAACTTCAGCGAGGTGAGAGTGTTGGACATCCTGTAGCTGATGGATTGGCGCCTTATTTTAAAAAATCAGGTGATTGATTTTTCTATTGAGGGAATAACGTCAGGTAATCAAATTGCTTTGAACTGCCAGATGGAAGGGAAGAGAGTCCAGATAACAAAGCCTTCGGAGTATGTTTCCAAGTTGAAAAAAGGGAAGGTTCTTGTTTGCATT
>CAXIDO010000253.1:0-4432 GCA_964022745.1 uncultured Methyloligella sp.
TTTTTGTGTTTTCACCCAGCGCACAGATCCGGTGCTTACATGCATGATCAATGTTTCTGTTTCGATCATGTCACCATCGCGGCGTACACCATCTAGCATTTGGCCAGTTGTCACGCCGGTTGCGGCAAAGATCACATCACCTTTGACCATGTCAGCAATAGAGTAGATTTTTGATAGATCTTCAATGCCAACTTTCGCAGCGCGTTCATAATGACTTTCATGTAATGGAGTTAAACGGCCTTCCATTTGCCCGCCAATTGAGCGAAGGGCAGAGGCAGCTAACACACCTTCAGGAGCACCACCAACGCCCATATACATATCAATACCAGTTTCAGCAGAGTCTGTTGTTTGGATGACACCAGCGATGTCACCATCACCAATTAATTTAACAGCTGCGCCTGCTTCTCTGACTTCTTCAATCAGCTTTCCGTGACGAGAGCGATCAAGGATACAAACTGTCAAATCATTAACAGATACATTCTTGGCATTTGCTAACGCCTTCACGTTTTCTGTTGGAGATTGCTCCAAGCTGACCAAGCCTGGCTCGAAGCCTGGACCAATCGCTATTTTTTCCATGTAAATATCTGGCGCGTGAAGCAAGCTTCCGCCTTCAGCCATTGCCAGAACTGCAAGTGAATTTGGCATTGACTTAGCACAGAGAGTGGTACCTTCCAATGGGTCAACCGCGATGTCGACTTTTGGACCTTTCTTGGTGCCAATTTCTTCACCAATGAAAAGCATTGGTGCTTCATCACGCTCGCCTTCACCAATGACCACACGGCCATCAATGTCCAGACCATTCAACTCACTCCGCATTGCGTCAACTGCGGCTTTATCTGCCGCCATTTCATCACCGCGCCCGCGCAATTTTGCAGCCTCAATTGCTGCAACTTCCGTCACACGCAACACATCCCAAACTAGGCTTTGATTTAATGGTTCTGACATTTTTTAACTCTTCGATCTTTCTTCTATTCATATGTGGCTAAGCTATATAACTCATGCCATTGTTTTTTCTCAAATTAAAGCCTTTTTTCGACTTTAATTCTGTTTGTTACTAACGAGCTATTGTTATAATCTTTCAATACGGATCATATTTGGTTGGCCAACAATATGACCATCTTCCTCAATGGCTTTCAGAGCTTCTGATACTGCTTGCTCTGTTGTGTCATGTGTGATGATCACAACCGGAGCAGCAGCCACACCAGCCGCATCAACTTTCTCATCCGTCTCAGCGCCGTGGCTACGCTGCACGATACTCTCCAATGAAATACCAAATTCAGCCATTCGCGTTGCCACAGCTGCGAAGGTGCCTGGGCGATCAGATAAAGTTAGGCGAACATAATACCCACCTTCATGAGCTTTCAAAGGTGCTCTTTGATATGGCGCCAATTTATCGACTGGCATGCTGAAAACTGTTTTTGTGACATTAGCCGACTTATCAATACGGGCAGTTTCAATAAGATCACCCACCACACTTGAAGCTGTTGGACCTTCACCAGCGCCAGGTCCCACTTGCATAATTTTGCCGACATAATCTCCGTCAACACAAACGCAATTTGTCACGCCTGAGACCTGACCAATGGCCGACTCGCTTGGGACAAGTGTTGGGTGCACACGCTGCTCGATGCCTTCATCTGTTTTCAAAGCTACGCCAAGCAATTTAATTCTATAACCAAGATCATCAGCTGCTTTGATATCTTCAGGTGTGATTTTCTCAATGCCTTCGATATAGATGTCATCAAACGATGTTTCCGTGCCAAAGCTCAACGTGGTAAGCAATGCCAATTTATGAGCTGCATCAATCCCGCCGACATCAAATGATGGATCAGCTTCAGCATAGCCTTCTGCTTGTGCTGCCTTCAGGATTTCATCAAATGGTTTTCCTTCATTTTGCATGGCGGTCATCATGTAATTACATGTGCCATTTAAAATGCCATACACCCTTTGAATGCTGTTACCTGAAAGGCTTTCTTTGATGGATTTTACAATAGGAATACCGCCGGCAACTGCTGCTTCAAACAACAGAGCGCAGCCATTTTCTTCAGCAAGTTTAGCAAGCTCAGTACTATGGACCGCGAGCATAGCCTTGTTCGCTGTGACCACATCAAGACCGCGCTTTAGAGCTATTTTTGTCGCCTCTAAAGCTGGGCCATCTGTTCCGCCTGTGAGTTCAACATAAACATCAATGTCGCCAGACGTGGCTAATTCTTCTGGCGTGTCGAACCAACTATAGCCGCTGATATCGACACCACGATCCTTGTTTTTGTCCCTTGCGCAAACGGCTGTGACCTTAATTGGGCGTCCGATTTTGCGGGCAATGTCATCACCATTGCTGTGGTCTAGCATGCGGATAACGCCGCAGCCTACTGTTCCTAGGCCAGCTAGCCCTATTTTTAAAGGCTCATTCATTTTGATAATTTTCCGTATTAACGTGCGATTGGCACAACGTTATGCATGTTTTTTGGCTCTTCGGCGAGAAATCTTTTTACATTTCTTGCTGCCTGGCGAATTCTTTGTTCATTTTCCACAAGTGCAATACGAACAAACCCTTCACCATATTCTCCAAAACCAATACCAGGAGCGACAGCAACATCCGCTTTTTCCAAAAGAAGCTTGGAAAATTCTAATGAACCCATTTCCTTACAACTTTCAGGAATTGGCACCCAGGCAAACATAGTTGCTGGTGGAGACGGTATATCCCAGCCAACACGCGCGAAACTGTCGACTAAGCAATCACGACGTTTTTTATAAAGTGATCGCATATCATCAACGCAGGACTGATCTCCTTTAAGCGCAGCTGTTGCTGCCACTTGAATTGGCGTAAATGCACCATAATCAAGGTAAGACTTCACGCGGGCAAGTGCGCCGATTAGTCGCTCATTGCCAACAGCAAAGCCCATGCGCCAGCCTGGCATCGAGTATGTTTTAGACATTGATGTGAATTCAACAGCCACATCTTTCGCCCCATCAACCTCAAGGATAGAGGGTGGAGGGTTGTCATCAAAATAAACCTCAGAGTAAGCCAGATCTGACAGAAGGATCAGATCATTCTTTTTGGCATAAGCCACCACTTCTTTATAGAAATCGAGGCTAGCTACTTTTGCAGTTGGGTTAGATGGGTAATTCAGAACCAAAGCTACAGGTTTTGGCACCGAGAAATGCATCGCTCCGTCAAACGCTTCAAGGAAGGTATGGTCTGGCTCTACTGGCAGATGGCGAATAACGCCACCGGAAATAATAAAGCCAAAAGCATGAATTGGGTAAGTCGGGTTTGGCACGAGGACCACATCACCTGGAGCTGTGATGGCTTGCGCCATATTGGCAAAACCTTCTTTAGAGCCAAGGGTTGCTACGACTTCTGTGTCCGCATTTAATTTCACACCAAAACGGCGCTCATAATAAGCAGCCTGAGCTTTGCGAAGCCCTGGAATACCTTTGGACGCTGAATAACGATGAGCACGTGGATCACGTACAGCTTCAACCATTTTCTCAACGATATGCTCTGGTGTGGCACCATCCGGATTTCCCATGCCGAAATCAATAATATCGGCGCCCGCCGCTCGTGCATCTTGCTTTAAGCGGTTAACTTCAGCAAATACATAGGGGGGGAGCCGTTTGATACGGTGAAAATCGTCGAGCACGAGAATTCCTCATTGATTTATAGGTTAAAAGTTTATGAGCGCTTTTAAGATGAATTTTAAAAATATTCATTCAATAAATGCATTCTCACCAAATTTGAGTGAGTTTATATAATTTTTTGAAAAATTGGAAACATAATCATCAGCATTTCACTCTAAACTGAATTTTGCTTCACAAACAGATTTGGTCAATCTTTTTTTTGTTTGTGCTGGTTGTTTTCAGAATGAAATTTAAGAGATGGATTGCTAATTAGCGGCTTTCGATCTCTTTTACGGCGTCTTGTCTGTGAGTTTTTTTCTGTGTGTCTAAAAGCTCTGACAATAAATCCTGCTCTTTGGCGGTTAGAGCTTCATCGGCTTCATCACGAGAAATAGACATATCAGGCCAAGGCAAAGTCGTCGTTGAACAGCCCGCAAGCGACATGAGGCTCAACGCGGTAATGATAATGATGAATGGTTGTCTCATATTATTAAAGAGACAATTATTTAAAAGGCCTTGTTTCATTATCTTCTGCTTGATTTAATATTGATTACGCACACGAAATATTTAGGTAACGTAACATTGTTCACTAAATATGGCTATTATTTGATTCTTTTAATAGTCCCAAGAGAAATCTGGTCCTCAAGTATAATATTACCCCATGAAGCGCTTTTTCTTTAACAGCTTTATTTGGATTTATGGAAATTACATATTTTTACAGTTAATCTATTTGGCTTATCCTCTCAAAATTGGGTAAAGCGAAGCAAGTAATAGAAATGCACAAAGATAATTGAAGATTTTTCGGCTTCTATCA
>CAXIDO010000254.1:0-4431 GCA_964022745.1 uncultured Methyloligella sp.
AACATCCAAATCGGCATCGCATCAAACTTCTTTTCATTTTGAAACAGGGATTAAGCTTGTTTATAGGAGTTTTTTGCACAAGTGAGAGTTATAGCAGCACGCATTTCGTAAGCTATCTTTATTAATGAAAGAGAGTGAGATATGAGACAGAAAAAAATAGGCATTGCACTTGGTGGAGGTGCAGCACGTGGCTGGGCTCATATTGGCGTTCTAAAGGCTCTTGAAAAAATCGGAATTAAACCGGATATTGTCGCCGGCACCTCTATTGGTTCCATTGTTGGTGGTTGCTATGCTGCTGAAGAACTTCCTCAACTAGAACATTTTGCAACCAAACTTACATCACGTAAAGTCCTTGGTTTTATGGACTTAAATCTTGCTGGTTCAAGTTTGATTACTGGCAAGAGGATTTGTGCAACTCTTGAAACTCACCTAAAAGATGTCCGCATTGAAAACATGAAATGCCAATATATTTCAGTGGCGACTGAGCTTGGCTCTGGCCATGAAGTCTGGATGGATAAGGGCTATTTGGTTGATGCTATGCGTGCATCTTATGCTCTTCCTGGCATTTTTAAACCGGTCAATATAAACAATCGCTGGCTTTTTGATGGTGCCATTGTCAATCCGATACCTGTTTCTGTGTGCCGGGCATTTGGAGCTGATATTGTTATTGCTGTGAATTTGAACAATGATTCCTACGGCAAGGGAACAGTTATTTCTAGTCACGAAGCCACAGAGATCGAGCACACCCCAACAGAAGATGAAAGCAAATTGAACCGCAAAACAACTTTGGGGAAATGGCGCTCGCGCTTCTTTAGTGAAAAGAGTGAAAGCCCTGGAATTTCTAAGGTCATGCTGGATGCTTTCAATATTACTCAGGACCGTATCGCCCGTGCGCGGCTTGCCGGTGATCCGCCTAATTTCTCAATCAAACCACGTTTAGACGATATAGGATTGTTTGACTTTCATCGGGCTGAAGAAATGATTTCTTTAGGTGAAGAGGCAACTTGGCGTGCCCGTGATGAACTTGAACATCACCTTGGTTCCCTTGCGGCATAGAATACTGCCAAGCATTTTAGCTACAATTTTTTTAGTAATCGCGAGCGAAAAAAACAGCTGAGTTTAACTTCTCAGCATGGGACACTCTGTTGTTTATAATAGGAGAGAATAAATGCAATGCCTTTTGGCTTGGATCACCCACAAGGCAATAGCTGTTCTGCCTCCCCACAGGCAAAACAGCTAAAGAAAAATCAAAAACTTATGAATCTCAGCAGTAATCTGAAAATTCAAGCTTCATGAACTTAATTGGTTTGTTAGTCAACCAGTTGCGATGTAACTTCTCATTGCGTTAGCTTCAAGTTCAGCTTCAGCAATTCTTTGCTGAACAACGTCACCGATTGAGATAATCCCTTTAAGTTTACCTTCTTCAACCACTGGCATGTGGCGGAACCGCTTGGACGTCATAATCCCCATGATCTTATCGACGCTATCATTGCGGTCACATGTAATGATATTTTCTGTCATGATTTCGGAAACTGATTCATTCGTGACATCCACGCCCATGTGAGCAATCGCGCGCACCACATCTCTTTCAGAGACAATCCCAGCTAATGTGCCGTCTTCATTTGTAACAACAATTGAACCAATACCAAATTTGGCCAATGTTTTTGTCACTTCAAGGATTGGAGTTGAGGTCGATACAGTGATTACATCACCGCCTTTTAAGTTCAGGATGGTATTTACATTCATAGATTTCTCATAGCTCCTTCTTTTATAGAGGTTAACATTCCGGATAGAAGTTAACTGTCTACGGTTTCATTGAAGGCCTTTTGCGAATTCTTATGGCTGTATTTTTTGTTATTGGACCTTTTAGACCTGCAAAGTTTTCTTCAATGAAGTTACTATGATGCCTTATGCGTCAGGTTGACGCAAGTTTCCCTGTGAAAATTCATTAATAGGCGTGATCTCTTGATTAATTTTCTCAACAATACAGCACAGATTGTGGGTGAGATGGAGAAATTAATCCTATTTAATAACCTTAACTCTCTGTAATTCCTGCACTTCGCCCCTTGTTTCTACGATTTTGTCTCTGTTGGCATATAGCCTGCTACTCCATGCCTATTAGCTAAAATAAGCGAGCAATCAGCTTTTTTTTACACATTTTCGTTTCATAAAATAACAATGGGCATGCAATATTAAAATGTACCAACAAGAAAACCAAGACCTTCTCGACTACTGGAACTCAGTTCGCGGAAATAGAATTGCACCGAAACGAGTGGAAATTATCCCCTCTGCTATCGGACATATCTTACCTGTCACATTTATATTAGAGAAAAGAGCGACAGAAAAATTACATTTCCGTCTTGCGGGGAGTAAATTATGTGAAATCTTTGGCCGTGAATTTAGAAGCCTGGATTTTTTAGATTGCTGGCCTGCGGATGAACGCCCTATTTTATCCACCTACCTTAGCCAATTACTTACGGACGGCACGATTGTATCTGTCGTTTTTCAAGCAAAATCATCCAATGATCATATTGGAGATTTTGAAATGTTGTTTTTACCTATGATCCATGGTGGCTCTACAATTGATCGCATCCTTGGCTCGATTAGCCCTATTGGGGATATACCCTGGCTTGGTTTAACTGAATTAGATTTCCATGAAATCACGGAAGTTCATATTAGTTTGCTGCGAGGAAGCTCTTTGAACCAACAGGTGTCTTCAGCTCATGCCGGCTCTTTTATTTCTAATGTAACTACGCTTCCATTTTTGCCGCATAAAAGACTGGTTGAGGGGAAAAACTGTTCACTTCGCGTGTTTGAGGGTGGAAAAACAGATTGATTTTTCTTTTTCTCAATAAACTGATTGAGTGTTACGCATACAAAATGGCAGGTTATTTACTGTTTTTTCACCATAAAATTTAGATTTTTTGTAAATAGATAAAATTTTCTACAAATTTTCGCCGACTATTATTCATTCATTAACTCACAAAACATTATTCTGGAGGCCATGTTATCAAGAAGATTGGCTTTGGAATAACTATATGTCATCCACTAGTGAAACAGGAAAAGTGTCTGATTCAGTCTTGAAAGACTTTATTAAGGATACAAGTACTGGAAATAATGATTATTTAATCATTAAACAACATGAGACCCAGAAAGATGGTATTGAGCGCCGCCGTTTTCGTCGCTTTAATATGCGCCTGATGGGCCGCTTTATGTTGGAAGATAAAACGGAATATACTTGCCGTGTGCTGAATATTTCCGCCGGTGGTGCAGCTATCGCCTCCTCTGTGAATCCTGCTGTGGGTGAACAGGTTATTCTTTATCTCGACCATATTGGACGGGCCAAAGGCCAGGTCATGCGCTCAGAAGCTGAAAGCTTTGGTGTTGGCTTTGATATGTCAGATACCCAACGAGAACGTATTGCGCTGAAGATTTCCTGGCTTGTAAATCAGATTGATGGCGAAATGCCTGATATGCGCCGGCATCATCGCTTTATTGCTAATAACCGTGAAGTTCCTCTTATTCTTCCTGGTGAGATAGATATTACCTGCCAGGTTCAAAACTTTTCTTTAAGTGGCGCTTCAATTATCACAACTGCCCGCCCTCCAATGGGCTCACAAGTTACACTAGGACAATTAAAAGGAACTGTTGCTCGCTACCACGATGAAGGCATCGGTATTGAGTTTACATCAGCTCCTTCAGCTGCCCTATTGCTTTCAGAATTTGGAACTTTATCCCCGTAAACAATTTTGAATTTATTATGCCTTATTTAAGAACCAGAGTTTAAGTTAAAATTTTAAGTAAATTTGAGTAGAAGCTGATTTAAAAGTAACTAAATTTGTGACGCGCGTATTTGCGTCATAGAAAAGTTTTTGTGTCATGCTCCCCATTAGTAACAGAGTGTAGGGGACTAAAAATGTATCGAGTAATTTATAGTCTTGCGTTTTTCGCAATTTGTATAAGTAGCTATTCAACCAATGCCACTGCTGAATTTGCAGTCTGGGTTGATGGTCAAAATTTAGCATCACCGCATATGCGGGTTTATGGTAATTCGAAACCACCGATTGGTCATGTTCGATTTTGCCAGCGCTATCCACGTGATTGCGAAAAATATCGCCAAATCACCAACAAAATTTCTCTCACCAAAAACCGTTGGCGCCAACTTGTCACGATTAATCGTGCGGTTAATAAAGCGATCAAACCGGTCACCGACCAAGAGCATCATGGCACGATTGAATATTGGGATTACCCATCGAGCAGTGGTGACTGTGAAGATTACGTCTTATTGAAACGCCGTTTGTTAGCTGAAAATGGCTGGCCTGAAAACTCACTTCTCATCACTGTTGTCCGTGATGAAGAAGGTGCCGGGCACGCTATTCTGACGGTTCGCACCAAACAAGGTGATTACCTTCTCGACAATAAGCGCGATGA
>CAXIDO010000255.1:0-4426 GCA_964022745.1 uncultured Methyloligella sp.
CATTCGAGACAGCTTCTTCAAGCGTCTCAGTAACGTCAGCACCAAAGCCCTCAATGCCCCGTGCCTCAGAACGAACAGCCTCAGAACCATCAAATCCCAAAACATGGTTTGCTAACTTCTTATCGCTAATCGCCCTGGTGAGAGAGGAACCAATAAGCCCAAGTCCAATGATCGCAACTCTATCGAAAACTGCATCAAAATCCTTCATGAGCTAACCCGCCTGTTTCACAAATTGAGCTAAGCTTTTGACCACGGCCTCATTTTCAGCTTGTGTGCCAATCGTAATCCGCAAACTATTCGGCAAGCCATAGCTCTCCATCCGGCGCACAATAATCCCATCATTGATCAAATACGCGTCAGCATTCGCCGCTGTTTTAGCACCCGTTTCATCAAAGCTCACCAAAATAAAATTTGCAACAGAAGGCGTAACTTTAAGCCCAAGCGCTGATAGTTGCTCACTCAACCAAGAAACCCATTGATCATTGTGGTCAATCGAGCGCTCTATATGAGCTGTGTCTTCCATGGCCGCAGCGCCAGCTGCTAATGCCGGTGTTGAGAGATTAAACGGCCCACGAATACGGTTCAGCACATCAATAATCGAAGCCGGCCCAAACGCCCAGCCAATGCGAAGCGCAGCCAGTCCATAAATTTTCGAAAACGTCCGTGTCATAATGGTGTTTTCTGTTGTCGCCACCAATTCAAGTCCAGCTTCATAATCATTGCGGCGCACATATTCAGCATATGCCCCATCAAGCACCAATCCAACTGAATTCGGCAGCTCAGCCCGCAGACGCTTAATCTCATCATGAGGCAAGTACGTACCAGTTGGATTATTCGGATTAGCTATAAACACCAGTTTCGTCTTCGGCGTCACCACCTTTAAAATCTCATCAACATTCGCTGTTAAATCAACTTCTTTCGCCACAACAGGCGTCGCTCCTGCCGCCATAATCGCGATCTTGTAAACCAAAAACCCATGTTCCGTGTAAATCGCTTCATCACCATCTTGCAAATAGGCTTGCGCTATAAGGTTAAGCAATTCATCTGACCCAGCGCCGCAAATAATCCGTGCCGCATCCAAACCATATTGTTTGGCAATCGCAGCCCTTAGCTCGGTTGCAGACCCATCTGGGTATCGAAACAACTTTTCAGCCCCATGCGCATAGCTCTCAACAGCCTTTGAACTCGGCCCAAGAGGGGTTTCATTCGAAGAAAGTTTAATGATTTTTTTGTTGGCCCCAGCACTTGATTTTCCTGGCACATAAGGCGAAATATCAAGAATGGTCTTTCTTGGCGTAAAATCCGAGCTCATTTTAGTTTTTTCCGTGTATTTGAACATTTATCAGCAGGTTTAAGCGAATTTCACCTAACCTGCACTAATTTTTTTTTAAATGCCAAATCAAAGCTCCATAAAATTAATGATCTTCATAGAAAAATATCGTAAATAAGAGAGCTAACTTTAAATTTATTGAGTATTTTTAGACCCTAACTTCGAAAGACTGTATGACAAGCCATCCTAAAAACAGAGATCAACTCAATGGTCAATCTGAAGAAGAGGTCTTAAACAAAGACACAAGCGCTGATTTGAAGGGGAATAAATCCTCTGAAGAGGCAGCACCTCGTCATGCCATCACCAAATCAGAAACCAAAACTTTTGAGAATACAGAGCTCAAATTAGAATCTGGCGCAACTCTTTCACCTTTCACCATAGCCTATGAAAGCTACGGCACTTTAAACGCAGACAAAACCAATGCCATTTTAGTCTGTCATGCATTAACCGGTGATCAATACGCCGCTAGCAAGCACCCTGTCACAGGTAAAGAAGGCTGGTGGGAAATTCTAGTCGGCCCTGGCAAACCAATTGACACAGATAAATATTTCGTCCTTTGCACAAACGTCATCGGCGGCTGTATGGGCTCCACTGGTCCAGCTTCTATAAACCCAAAAACAGGCAATGTTTACGGCCTTGATTTCCCAGTAATTACCATCGGAGATATGGTCAACGCACAAGTCCACCTCATAGATAGCCTAGGCATCGATCAACTCTTTTCAGTAATCGGTGGCTCAATGGGCGGCATGCAGGTGCTCCAGTGGGCGTCAAAATATTCCGAGCGTGTATTCTCAGCCATCCCAATCGCCACAGCAGCCCGTCACTCAAGCCAAAACATTGCGTTTCATGAGGTTGGCCGCCAGGCAGTTATGGCTGGCCCCGAGTGGAAAAGCGGACGTTATTTAGAAGAAAAGACCAATCCACGCAAAGGATTGGCCGTTGCCCGCATGGCCGCTCACATCACCTATCTTTCAGATGAAGCACTGCATTCAAAATTCGGCCGCAACTTACAAGAACGAGAAAAAATCACATTCGGATTTGATGCCGACTTTCAGGTTGAGAGTTATTTGCGCCACCAGGGTTTCAGATTTGTAGATAGATTTGATGCCAATTCATATCTCTACATAACAAGAGCAATGGACTATTTTGATTTATTTGCTGAGCATGATGGTATTCTAGCTGGTGCCTTTAAAGATACAAAAACGCGGTTTTGCGTCGTTTCTTTCACCAGTGATTGGCTCTTCCCGTCAAGAGACAGCCGGCAAATTGTCCACGCCCTCACAGCAAATGCTGCCAATGTTTCATTTGTAGATATTGCATCAGAAAAAGGCCATGACGCCTTCTTGCTAGATGAACCAGAAATGATTTCAGCTATCAGAGGTTTCATTAGTGCTGGTGCCAAACAAAAAGGCCTCAGCGCAAGCGCTCCAAAAAAGGTATCCTCGTGAGCAACAATCAAGAACGACTAAAAACACCGCACTCAATCAGACATGACCACCTGATCATCAAATCAATGATCAGCCCCAATGCCCGTGTGCTCGATATTGGTTGCGGTGATGGAGCATTACTTGAGCTCTTGCGCGAAGAAAAAAACGTCGATGGCCGCGGCATTGAAATCAACCAAAAAAATGTAAATCATGCAGTAGCAAAAGGCCTGAGTGTCATTCAAGGTGATGCAGATAGTGATCTGATTAATTACCCAGACAAAAGCTTTGATTATGCTGTGCTCAGTCTTACAATCCAGGCAACCAAAAATCCAAAATTAGTCCTCGAACAACTATTGCGCATCGCTGATTACGCCATTGTTTCATTCCCAAATTTTGGTCATTGGAAAATCCGTTGGCAAATCTTGGCATTCGGCCGCATGCCCGTAACGGACAAATTACCAGAGCGATGGTATGACACGCCCAATATTCACTTTTGTACCGTCAAAGACTTTGCAACTCTCTGCAAAACCATAAACACAAAAGTTGAGGAAGCCATTTCAATCAATGGTTATGGCAAAGAGTTAAGTGATGACATTCCCTTATTTATTCATAACCTTTTAGGGCGGGAAGCTGTTTTCCTACTTTCAAAGAACAAATAAAAAAATAATCTAAATTATTTTGCCAGTGCTTTTTGGACAATTTCAATAGCTCGGTCACTATCCCATTGTGCTGGGCCAGCTAAACGACCAATTTCGCGCCCCTCAGCATCTAGCAAAATCGTAGCCGGCAATCCAACAGCGCGCATTTTAAACATCAGCTTTGTTGTCTTATCGATGTAAAGGTCCAGATATTTAATCCGCTCTTCATCGAAAAACTTTCTAGGTTTACCAAGTCCTCCTCGGTCCATTGAAATGGTCACCACATCAAAAGGGCTATTAGAAAAATGCTTCTTTAAATTATCAAGTGAAGGCATTTCTTCCCGGCATGGCGCACACCATGTGGCCCAAAGGTTCACAAGAACAACCTTGCCCTTCCAATCAGAAAAAGCCCGCGTTTTACCAAATGCATCCTGAAATTTAAAATCTTCAATTTTCTTGGGTTCTTTATGAAAAATGAAGGCCCGAAGCCGCTCACCTTGCATTTTTTGATATTTTTCCTGATTTGTGGCATCAGTTTTCTTTTCCCCATTGCCACTAAGGGTCAAACTCGCATATACAGCGACAAAGCCAATTAAAGTTGCAACAAGTGCGGAAATAATCGTAAGTCTCATAAATTTACCTCTAATTGGTATCTAAGCAGATATAAGCACTGAAAAGTTTGAATACAATAAACTAAAGATTTTGAACACAATCAATAAAGAAGGCCAACGTGGATGACAAATAAAATGTGGGGCGGACGCTTTGCTTCAGGCCCGTCCGAAATCATGGAAGAAATTAACGCCTCTATCGGATATGACAAGCGCCTCTATAACCAGGATATAACAGGCTCAATCGCTCACGCCGAAATGCTGGCAGACGCTGGCATCCTGAGTAAATCTGATTGCAAAAAAATCATCAATGGATTGAAGCAAATCAAACAAGAAATTGAAACCAATCAATTCACCTTCTCACGTCAGTTAGAAGACATTCACATGAATATTGAGGCTCGTCTTGCTGAGCTTATTGGAAGC
>CAXIDO010000256.1:0-4409 GCA_964022745.1 uncultured Methyloligella sp.
TGTTCCCTCTGTCTCTTTGGGGCTTGATATTGCTCTTGGTATAGGTGGGTTGCCGCGCGGCCGGATCATTGAAGTTTTTGGACCTGAGAGTTCTGGTAAAACGACCCTTGCTTTGCATGTGGTTGCTGAAGCTCAGAAAAAAGGTGGTGTATGTGCTTTTGTTGATGCTGAACATGCTGTTGATCCAGTATATGCCAAGAAGCTTGGTGTGAATATTGATGATCTTCTTATTTCTCAACCAGATACTGGTGAGCAAGCTTTAGAGATTACCGATACACTTGTTCGCTCTGGTGCAGTTGATGTTTTAGTGGTTGATAGTGTCGCCGCTCTGACGCCGCGTGCTGAACTTGAAGGTGAGATGGGTGATAGTTTGCCTGGTCTCCAGGCACGTTTGATGAGCCAGGCGCTTCGTAAATTAACGGGCTCTATTTCAAAATCCAAGACAATGGTGATTTTCATCAACCAAATCCGTCATAAGATTGGTGTTATGTTTGGCTCACCTGAGACCACAACAGGCGGTAATGCTTTGAAGTTTTATGCTTCTGTTCGTTTGGATATTCGCCGGATTGGGCAAATTAAAGCGCAAGATGAGGTTGTTGGTAACCAAACGCGTGTGAAAGTTGTTAAAAATAAGGTTGCCCCACCGTTCCGTCAGGTTGAATTTGATATTATGTATGGGCAAGGTATTTCGCAAACCGGTGAGTTGGTTGATCTTGGTGTTAAAGCCGGGATCGTTGATAAAGCTGGTGCCTGGTATGCCTATGAAGGCGAGAAAATTGGTCAAGGCCGGGAGAATGCGAAAAAGTTCCTACTTGAGAACCCTGAAACATACGCAAAAATTGATACAGCCATTCGTGCGAATGCAGGTTTGATTGCTGAGCAAATCCTGGAAGGTGAACCTGAAAAAGACGAAGAAGAAGACAAGGAACCTGAAGAATAAGATATGTAGGCTTTTAATGGCTCGAATTTGAGCTTGTTATTAACTATATACTTTAAATCTGAGATTAAGCCCGGCTCAAAGCTGGGCTTTTTTATTTGTCTATTGGTGGGGACAGATACTTAGGTTTTTCTATCAGTGTTTTTATAAACCTTGGTCTTTTGTATTGGTTCTTATTAAAAGTCAGGCTATTGCAGAAAAACACACTAAAATTCATCCGTTTTGGTAAGTTTGTTAATTATTCTCTCTCAGTGGTCAGTCGTCTCTCATCTCTTATAATTTGATTATTGATTTCTTATGTGAATTTATGCTCTTAATTCACTTTAATCGATGATAAAAGAAGAATTGCGGAACTTTCGTTTAGAAAAGCTAGAGTTCTCTCTTAAGCCCTGATAAAAGGCTCTAGAGTACTTCTCTGTTGGGTGAAGCGTTCTATAATAATTAAAGCTAATTTACCGTAGGCTGGTGTGAATAAAATGACTGGTGTTAACGACATAAGAAAAACGTTCCTTGAGTTTTTTGAAGGAAAAGGCCATGAGATTGTCCCTTCAAGCTCTTTGGTGCCCCTGAATGACCCGACATTGATGTTTACCAATGCGGGTATGGTGCCGTTTAAAAATGTTTTCACTGGTGTTGAAAAACGTGACTATAAGCGCGCGACCTCCAGTCAGAAGTGTGTTCGAGCAGGCGGTAAACATAACGATCTGGACAATGTGGGTTTTACGGCACGGCATCACACATTTTTTGAGATGCTTGGTAATTTTTCTTTTGGAGATTATTTCAAGGAAGAAGCGATTAGCAATGCTTGGGAATTGATCACCAAGGACTTTGCACTTGATAAAAAGAAGCTCCTAGTCACGGTTTATTCCGAGGATGAAGAAGCGGCAGAGCTTTGGAAAAAAATTGCTGGTCTTAGCGACGAGAAAATCATTCGTATTTCAACATCTGATAATTTCTGGTCGATGGGTGACACAGGACCATGCGGGCCGTGTTCTGAAATTTTCTTTGATCATGGTGACCATATTCCTGGTGGCCCTCCTGGAAGCCCAGATGAAGATGGCGATCGTTTCATTGAAATTTGGAACTTGGTGTTTATGCAATATGAGCAAACTGAAAAAGAGCGCCTGGATTTGCCGCGTCCCTCTATTGACACTGGTATGGGGCTAGAGCGTATTGCTGCCGTATTACAAGGCACACATGATAATTATGAGACGGATCTTTTTAAAAATCTCATAGCAGCTTCTGTTGATATTTTAGGATGTGATGATCAAGGTGAGCGCAAAGCTTCGCACCGTGTGATTGCGGATCATTTACGGGCAAGTAGTTTTCTTATTGCTGATGGGGTTTTGCCATCTAATGAAGGGCGTGGTTATGTGCTTCGCCGGATTATGCGCCGCGCGATGCGCCATGCTGAATTGCTGGGTGCTAGAGAGCCGTTGATGTATAAATTGCTCCCTGCGCTCATTCGTGAGATGGGACAGGCGTATCCTGATTTGGTGCGCGGTGAAAGTTTGATTAGTGAAACACTTCACTTGGAGGAACAACGGTTTCGCAAAACTCTTGAGCGTGGGTTGAAACTCTTGGATGAAGAAAGTGCGGATCTTAAATCTGGTGATGCGCTTGAAGGCGGTGTTGCATTTAAGCTTTATGACACTTATGGCTTTCCGCTGGATTTGACGGAAGATGCTCTTAAGGCTCGCGGTATTACTGTTGAGAAAAAAGGTTTTGATGAAGCGATGGCTTTGCAAAAAGCTGAAGCCAAGAAAAACTGGAAAGGCTCTGGCGATACAGCTGATGACAGTGTTTGGTTTGGTTTGCAGGATGAGCTCGGTGCTACTGAATTTCTTGGATATAGCCATGAAGAAGGTGAGGGCGGCCTCGTTGCAATCGTTAAGGACGGTGAAGTTGCTACCTCTTTGAAAAAAGGGGAAGAGGCGAGTTTGCTTTTTAATCAAACTCCTTTTTACGCTGAATCTGGTGGTCAGGTTGGTGATAAGGGGCGTATTGTTTTTGCTGATGGCTCTGAGTTTGTCGTCTCTGATACACTAAAGAAGCTTGGCAATTTATTTGTTCATATGGGCACTCTGGAAAAGGGAACAATTAAGGTTGGGCAATCAGCAGTGCTCACGGTTGATGGAACACGCCGGACGGCCATTCGCTCGAACCACTCTGCCACACATTTGCTGCATGAAGCTTTGCGTGAAACATTGGGTGACCATGTCGCGCAGAAGGGATCATTGGTTGATGATGGTCGTTTGCGTTTTGATTTTTCTCACACCAAACCGATGGATGAAGAAGAGATCAAGCGAGTTGAAAATTTAGCTAACGAAATAGTATTGCAGAACGCGCCGGTGGAAACCCGTTTAATGGCTGTTGATGATGCGAAAGAAGCAGGGGCTATGGCGTTGTTTGGTGAGAAATATGGCGAAGAGGTTCGCGTTGTTTCTATGGGCACGGCTTTGCATGGTGAAAAGGCTGGTAAGGTTTATTCACTTGAGCTTTGTGGTGGTACCCATGTGACCCGCACAGGTGATATTGGTTTGGTACATGTGGTTAATGAAAGTGCTGTTGCTTCTGGTGTGCGCCGGCTCGAAGCTCTGACAGGTGAGGCTGCCCGTGCCTTTTTGGCCGGGCAAGATCAAATGGTCAAGGATGCGTCGGCCGCGTTAAAGGTGCAGCCTGTGCAATTGGTTGAGCGTTTGGAAAGTTTGGTTGCTGAACGCCGTAAATTAGAAACTCAGGTTTCTGATCTTAAGAAGCAGATGGCGATGGGTGGCTCGGATGGTAGTGCTGACGCTGTTGAAGAAATTTCAGGTGTTTCTTTTATGGGCCGGGTTATTGAGGATTTGCCAGCTAAAGATTTGCGCTCGTTGGTTGATGAAGCGAAAAAGACGGTTAAAACAGGTATTGTTGTTATCATTGGTAAGTCTGATGGTAAGGCCGGTATTTCTGTTGGTGTCACCGATGATTTGACGGACAAGTTTAGTGCTGTTGATTTGGTGCGTATTGGCTCTGCTGCACTTGGTGGCAAGGGCGGTGGTGGCCGACCTGATATGGCGCAAGCGGGTGGTCCAGATGCCGACAAGGCAGAGGATGCGCTTCAGCAAATAAAACAGGCAATATAGGGCCGGCTTAAAAAAGATAATTCACAGATTGGATGTTTTGATGATCGATACCCCTAAAGTAGTTTCGCGGCATCGGCTTCATCAAATATTAGAAACTGGTTCGTTTGATGATCCGCCAAGTGTAATTTGCGATATTGTCATTGTTGTTATGATCTTGTTAAACGTGGTAGCCTTTTTGTTAGAGTCTGTTAGCACGATATATGATGACTATGGTGCTTTTCTTGACGGTTTTGAAGTTTTCTCAATTATATTTTTTACCATTGAATATATACTTCGTCTTTGGGCTTGTGTTGAACACCCTCCACTCCGGGGGCTTCCTTCTTGGAAAGCTCGTTTAAAATTTGCTT
>CAXIDO010000257.1:0-4408 GCA_964022745.1 uncultured Methyloligella sp.
TCATAGGAACAGGTAAGATGTGAGCGCCAGCACCACCGAGGTAACGATAAAGCGGCAATTCTGCAGCCATTGCAGCGGCTTTAGAAACAGCAAGAGATGCGCCTAAAAGTGCATTGGCGCCAAGGCGGGCTTTGTTTTCAGTGCCATCTAGTTCAATCATTGTTGCATCAATTCGGCGCTGGTCTTCTGCATCCAAGCCTTGCAAGCAATCAAAAATTTCACCGTTTACACTCTCAACGGCTTTTTGGACACCTTTCCCCATGTAACGCTCATCACCATCGCGAAGTTCATGAGCTTCATGAGCGCCAGTAGAAGCGCCTGATGGGACAGCTGCGCGGCCAACAGAGCCATCTTCCAACATCACATCAACTTCAATGGTTGGATTGCCACGGCTATCAATAATTTCGCGACCCAAAATATCGATAATAGCTGTCATTTAATTTGCCTTTCATGAGGAGATTTGTTCATGGTTGTCTTTAGAATGTAGTTACACACATAACAAATCATTTATATGGGAATATCATTTGTTTTGCGGGTTTTAGCTCATCTCATGTCGTAGTGGAAGGGTTAAAACCGAAAAAATCGAGTTTTTTCAGTTTTCCTCTGCTCTTTGGCATGGTATGCCAGCTGGCTTTAGGCCGTAGTCTCTTGAATTAACTGCTTTTGGCGCTTTTTTGTTTATTTGTTGATGCGTCAAATAGTCTTGAGCTTGCCCTCTTTTACAATGAATGGTTTTAAAAATGACTGGTGTTAAACATTTAGATCAAAGTCGTGCTCTTGTTTTATTCTCTGGGGGGCAAGATTCAACAACCTCTTTAGCTCACGCTTTAGAAAATTATGACACTGTTGAGACTGTTGGTTTTGACTATGGGCAACGCAATAGGATTGAACTTGAGTGCCGCATTGAAATTTTGAAAAGTTTAAAACAGGACTTTCCTCAATGGTCTGCCAAACTTGGAAATGATCATGTGCTTGATCTTTCTACATTTGCTTCGCTATCGAACAGTGCATTAACTGACCATACTCAGGAAATAACAGTTGGTGAGACAGGTTTACCAACGACTTTTGTTCCAGGGCGTAATTTGTTCTTTTTCACTTATGCTGGTGTAATTGCTTATAATCGCAATTTAGGCACTCTTGTTGGTGGTATGTGCGAAACGGATTTTTCTGGATACCCTGATTGCAGGGAAGAGACACTTAAATATCTTGTTTTAACACTTAATCACGGTATGGGAACTGACTTTGAGCTTGTTACTCCACTAATGTGGAAAAGCAAGGCTGAAGGCTGGGAACTGTCGCATGACTTGGGCGGTGACGATCTTATTTCTCTCATTCGTGAGCAGAGCCATACTTGTTATAATGGCGTGAGAGACGAGTTACATGAATATGGCTATGGCTGTGGGAAATGCCCTGCATGTGAACTGCGGGCCAAGGGTTATGCTGAGTGGAAAACTAAGCTTTAATATAATTAGACCTGTTAAATTCGAGAAAGTCTAAAATCTAGTTTTATGTATCAAGTCAAAGAAATATTTTACACCTTACAGGGTGAAGGTACTCATAGTGGGCGCGCGGCTGTTTTTATGCGTTTTTCTGGCTGTAACCTTTGGACAGGCCGTGAGGTTGATCGTGCTCAGGCGATTTGCCAATTTTGTGATACGGACTTTGTTGGAGTTGATGGTGAGAATGGTGGGAAGTACGCTACAGCTGAAGAGTTGGCCTTAAAGGCTTGTCGTGTCGCGATTGGTGACAGAGAAGAAACTTCGAACGTTGATGGTTTGCTTATTGTACTCACAGGGGGTGAGCCTTTGTTGCAAGTGGATGCTGCTTTAATTGATGCCTTACATACACAGGGTTTTGAAATTGCGGTTGAGACAAATGGCACGATTAAGGTTCCTGCGGGGCTAGACTGGGTTTGCGTCAGCCCAAAGGCTGGTTCTGAGATTGTTCAAAAGTCTGGAAATGAGTTGAAGCTTGTTTTTGGGCAAAAGGGACTGACACCAGAAGAGTTTGAAAGTTGGGATTTTGATCATTTCTATCTCCAACCTATGGACACCCTAAGGGTGAGTAGTAAAAGGAGTGATTATTCGCAGATTAATATTAGTGACGAAACTGACAGCCTCACTGATCAAGTGATTGCTTATTGTAAGGCTCATCCTAAATGGAAACTCAGCTTGCAGACCCATAAGATCTTAAACATCGCTTGAGGTGCAACTTGCCCTTTCAAACCGGGTGCTCTAAAGAAGTTAGGACTAGACCCTAGCTAATCCATTAAATGAGAACATACAGCCGAAACCATCATGCTTATATATAAAGAATTTACATTTGAAGCCGCACATTTCTTACCTTCTGCGGAAAAGGGAACGCCGAATAGCCGTATACATGGGCATTCTTTTCGGGTGCGCGTGACTTTAAAAGGAGCGCCTGATGATGATACTGGGCTTATTTTGCATTTAGGCACAGTTGAAGAGAAGTTGAAGTCTGTTCAGGGAAAACTTGATCATCGGTTTTTGAATGAGGATGTACCTGGATTAGAGCTCCCGACACTAGAGCATATTGCCTTATGGATTTGGGGTGAGTTGCATCATGAATTACCGTTAATTTATGAGGTAAGTGTGATGCGTGATAGTTGTGGCGAGGGCTGTATTTATCGCGGGTCTCAGCACAAGAAGCTCTCAACATAAGAAAGATTAGGTTTTAGTTATGAGTGATGAAGACAACTTAAAGCAACATATTTCACAATTAGGCGGCTCAAATGAAATAGCGGCTTCACCTGAAGAAGCTGTTCTTGAGCGTGTACCGAACCCGCAAGCTGATACGCCTTATGTGGCTCGCTTTACTTGCCCTGAATTTACGTCTCTTTGCCCTGTGACAGGGCAACCTGACTTTGCCCAATTGATGATTGATTATGTGCCAGGTAAATGGCTGGTTGAATCAAAATCTCTGAAACTCTATCTCACATCCTTTCGTAATCATGGCGCTTTTCATGAAGATTGTACGGTAGCGATTGGTAAACGAATAGCTGAATTATTGGAGCCACAATATTTACGTATTGGTGGATATTGGTATCCACGCGGCGGCATTCCTATTGATGTGTTTTGGCAATTTGGTACTGTACCTGAAAGTGTATGGCTGCCAGACCAGAATGTGCCAAATTATCGTGGTCGCGGTTAGCTTCAATTTATTTAAGTTCTTCTTTGCGTTTCAAAAAGGTTTTTCCCCATGCGACTGCTCCCCAAACTGCTGAAAAAAGCTATCAAGAAGGGTACATTACGGTTGCGAGGGCCTAAGGGTGAAGTTCACGTCATTGGTGGGCTCGAAGATGGCCCAGAGGTGAGCATTGAAATCACTGATCCGTCTTACGATTGGAAAATCGTTCTCAACCCTGAGCTTTATGCGGGTGAAGCTTATATGCATGGCGCCCTTAAGATTGAAACGGGCGATATCTATTCGTTTCTTGAATTGTTTTTCCTTAATAAGCGCAGCTTTGATCTCACGGCCAGTCAGATTTACTGGAAAGGTGTGGCGCGTAAACTCAAACGTTTTCAACAGCACAACCCGATTGCAAGAGCGCGTGCCAATGTTAAGCATCATTATGATTTAGGGAATGAGTTATACCGACTGTTTCTTGATGATGATATGCAATATTCCTGCGGTTATTATGCTGAGTGGGTGCAAACTCTTGAAGAGGCGCAATTAGCCAAGAAACGTCACCTAGCTGCCAAGCTTGGATTAGAAGATGGACAGCGAATTTTAGAAATTGGTTGTGGTTGGGGCGGCTTGTCGCTTTATCTCTCACAACTGGCTGATGTTGAGATCACGGCGGTGACCCTTTCTAAAGAACAGATTGATATTGCGCGCGCCAGAGCGGCAGCGGCATCATTGACAGACCGAGTGAATTTTAAGCTTTGTGATTACCGTGAAGTATCTGGCACCTTTGATCGGGTGATTTCTGTTGGAATGCTTGAGCATGTGGGTGTTGGGCATTTAGATGAGTATTTCTTAAATGTGCGAGATCGCTTGAGTGCGGATGGCTTAGCTCTAATTCATTCGATTAGCTCGAAAGCCCCTCCTGGGATTACCGGGCCGTTTTTAGCGAAATATATATTCCCTGGCGGCTATAGCCCCTCTTTATCGGAGGCGGTGACAGCAGTGGAGCATAGCGGCTTATGGGCGCTTGATATTGAGATTTGGCGCAAGCACTATGGGCATACACTTCGTGAGTGGCGCATGCGCTGCGAAGAGAACAAAGATCAGATCATCAAACTCTATGATGAAAAATTTTATCGGATGTGGGAATTTTACTTAGCGGCCTGTGAAGGCGCGTTTATGCATGGGGCATCGCATGTGTTCCAAATGCAGCTGGCGCGTCATCCGGATGCTGCTCCATTAACGCGGGGGTATGTTGAGG
>CAXIDO010000258.1:0-4401 GCA_964022745.1 uncultured Methyloligella sp.
TTTGTGATTTCTCGGTTTTTCGCCGTTTACTGAGTGTTTTTAGTTTTATGATGGTTGTCTGGTTCATGACCGCTTTCATGTGGTCTATGGCTGCTTTTGCTGGAAATGGACGGGATAAATCTATTGTTCCGCGCGATAAAACGAACCCGTTATCTAATCTTTGGTCTGGATATTATTATTCAAATAAAGACATACAATCTTTACAAGAAAACAGAGAAGAAAATCCCGGGTTTAAGTATATTACCGAGGGTGCTCAATTGTGGGAGCAGAAGGTTGGTCTGAGGAATAAATCCTGCGCGAAGTGTCATGGGAAACCTAGCGTTTCTATGGGAGAGGCGGGGGCTCGTTATCCGCAATATTATGCCCCCTTTAAGCGACTTATTAATCTGGAGCAGCGGATTAATCTTTGCCGGAAAAATTACCAAGGGGCTAAAAGTTTTGAATATGAAAGCCGTGAGCTGTTATCTTTAACGACATTTGTGCGCTCTCAGGCGAGGAATAGACCTGTACGTGTGAAGGTTGATGGATTTGCTAAAGACTTTTTTGAAAAGGGTAAGGCGTTTTACTATCAGCGGCGCGGACAGCTTGATATGTCATGTGCGAATTGTCATGAGAATAATTATGGCAAACAATTGCGTTCGACGCTTTTGAGCCAAGGGCAGGCCAATGGTTTTCCGAGTTACCGCGTTGCCTGGCAAAAGGTTGGTTCTCTGCATCGTCGTTTTCAAGGTTGTAATAAACTTGTTCGAGCTAAGCCCTATGCTCTGGGAGCAGAGTATTATGTGAATTTGGAGCTCTATCTAAACTGGCGTGGTGCCGGACTTGAAGTTGAAACTCCTGCTGTGCGTGATTAGGGGCTAAGCCCCAGGGCTAAAAGTATCTAAGGCCTGTTATTAAATTCGTATATGTAGAGACAGACATCCTGGCCCAGGGATGCATAGACGAAAAGTTGGGTTGTGGATTTTTTAAATTGGGTTTAGACCCTCTTTTAATATTAGAAGGTCTTTTGTAAGAGACATTTCTTAGGAGCATTTAATGGCTGATGTTATTTTATATTTTTCTATTGGTTTGGCAGGGTTAATTAGTTTTCTCTCGCCTTGTGTTTTGCCATTAGTGCCACCTTATCTTTGTTATTTAGGGGGGGTGACTTTTGATGAGCTTTCTAATTCTGAAGAAAGTATCAGCCCGGCTATGCATGGACGGATTATTTTATCTTCAGTGTTTTTTGTACTTGGGTTTACGACGATTTTTGTCGCACTCGGCGCTGGGGCCTCAGCTTTCGGGCAATTGTTACATGGCCATAAAATACTCCTCACTCAAATTGCAGGCGGTGTTATCGTGTTGTTTGGCTTGCATTTTTTGGGAATTTTGAAAATTGGTTTTTTATATAGAGATACCCGTTTTCAAACAAATTCTACTAGTGTGAGTGTTATTGGTGCTTATGTTATGGGCTTGGCATTTGCTTTTGGTTGGACGCCATGTATTGGGCCTATTTTATCACCCGTTATGTCTGTTGCAGCAGATAGTGGACAAGTTGGGCGCGGCGTTTCCATGTTGCTTGCTTACTCAATTGGGCTTGGGGTTCCTTTCATGTTAGCGGCGATTGCGGTTAGACCGTTTTTGAGATTTTTAAAGAAGTTTCAACGCCATCTTGGAACCATTGAAAAGATTATGGGGCTCATGCTCATTTTTGTTGGTTTCCTCTTTATCAATTCTACTCTTGATTGGTGGGGAAGCTGGATTTCATTAAATGGTCTTTCAACCTGGTTGCTTGAGAACTTTGAAAGTTTGCAATCTATTGAGAAACTATTGGTTCCAGATGATTTGCCAGAGCAAATTATGAAGCAATAGGCTTGATGTTGATATGATACATGCTGATGCCCCTTATGTAGCGTTGACCATTGCTGGTTCTGATAGTTCTGGTGGTGCTGGTATTCAAGCCGATTTAAAAAGCTTTGCAGCTTTTGGGGTTCATGGGGCATCAGTTGTCACTGCAGTGACAGCGCAAAACACAGTTTCTGTCAGTGATATCCATACCTTGCCATTATCCTCGATTGAGGCCCAGCTTGATGCAGTTTTTAGTGATTTGCCTATTCGAGCGATTAAGGTTGGGATGATAGGTTCCGCGTCTATTGCTTCTTTGGTTGGTCGTTATATTAAACAGGCAAATGTTGATTTGCTTGTTGTTGATACGCCATTGATGTCTGGAACTGGTGCAGCTCTTGGCGATGAATTGGTGCGAGCTGCATTAATTGAGCATTTATTTCCATTGGCGCAAATTATTACTCCTAACTTACATGAAGCCGCTTTATTATTGGATGAAGCCCCTCTCTCCTCAGAAGATTTTTACTCTATGGGGGAAACGAAGCGCTTCTTATTTGAAAAAGCCATTGCTCAATTTGAAGAGCAGGCAAGTAGATTACTGTCCCTTGGGGCCGGTTCTGTGTTGTTAAAGGGTGGTCATTTTTATGATTTAACTACAAATTCTGGGGTTGAGCCTTCTCAAATTGCTGAAAGACAGGCGATTGACGTTTTTTATGAAGGTGCTGTCTCAGAAAATACTGCTTCGAAAGTGTTTGTTTCAGATTGGGTTGATGTGATGCACCATCATGGGACTGGGTGTGCACTTGCTTCGGCAATTGCAGCTAATCTTATTTATGGTAAAGATGCTGGTAAATCGACTAAATGGGCCGTTGAGAGAGCCAGGAATTGGCTGCAAGAGTGTTTGAAAGACTCTCATGCAATGTCAGTTGGAAAAGGCGCTGGACCGTTAAATATTGCCAATTTACGTAAAATTGATCTATAAGTGAGCCAGATTACGCAGAATTAACTTTACAGATGATGCCGCGTAAACCATAAATCGCGCAAATTGATACAAAGTTGTATTTTACCGTTATTACATAAAAAGTTTTAGCGGAAATAAAATTTTTGGCCTGATTCCTGCTTTTTAAACGAAATCTAAAAGATTTAGTGGGATGAACGGCGGATTGTTTTTCTAACACTTTAAGAATTGTTTTTTGAATTGATGAGAGTTCAATTTATGAACACAGTTCAATTGTTTAGTGTTTTGAAAGTTTAAGGCTCATCAATTTTGGGCATATTTGTTTTGATATTGTGGAAGCTGTTTTCCTTTCCTTTTTTTTAGCAGATGCTTTGTCAGCATCTCAAGATAATAAGAAGGAGCGATATTGAGGCCATTAAGTATAAAGAGTATTGAGTGTACGCATGAAGTCACTTGGATTTGGGTTTGAAAAATTAGGTTTATTACCACTGCGATCACCGTATATTGCCCTGGTCGTTTTGGCGATATTTTCAGCATTTTGTGCAACTGGTATTTTAAAGTTGGAAACAGATGATGCTTTGAGTGATTTGTTTCGCTCAAAATCAGCTGTTTTTGCTGATTATAAGGTTATGAGTGATTTGTTCCCCTCTAGTGAGCGGGACGTGCTTGTTATGATTGAAGGCAAGGACCTTTTGAGCCCTAAAGGTCTTGAATCAATTCGTAATGTTCACCAGGAACTTGAGTTTGTTGACAGTGTTGATGGCGCTCTTTCAATGTTTTCGATGCGCGGACCACCTAACAAGGATGGATATGCACCGCCAATTATTCCGCATGATATACCAAAAGATGGAGAAGGATTTTCTGTTGTAAAGCAGGTTATCCAGGAGCATCCGCTTGTTTACGGTAAGATGATGTCTAAGCCAGATAAGTCTGGTACTCAGATTGCTCTTGTTGTTCTTTCGATAAAAAATGAGATCCGCTCTAGCAAGGACATGTCTGCGGCTATGACAGATGTGCGCCAAACTGCTGAGCAGGCTTTGGAAGATTATCCCGGCTTTAGCATTGAAGTGGCTGGTATTCCTGTTATGAGGCAGGAAATTAAAGCTGCGATTAAGCGGGACCGACTTATTTTTAATACCATTGGTTTCATTGTTGGCTTTGCAATTAGTTTGGCGTTTTTCCGCCGTCCAACGCTTGTGTTTATTGCGTCTGTTTGTCCGGCTCTTTCGGTTTTGTGGTCACTAGGCCTGCTTGGACATATGGGTTTTCAATTGAACACCTTTATTAATGTTATACCTCCACTTGTTATGGTGATTGCACTCTCGGATGCCATGCATATGGTTTATTCCATCCGACGAAATATAACCAAGGGGCTTGATCGTTTTCAGGCGACGAAAGAAGCTGTACTGAATGTTGGGCCTGCTTGTGTGCTTACCTCTTTGACTACGTCTCTTGCTATGGCATCGCTTGCATTAACCGACAGTGGTCTTATTCGTCAATTTGGTTTGGCTGCGGCGCTTGCTACATTAATGGCTTTTGCAGCTGTTATTTTGGTTGTGCCAACACTGACTTGTCTGCTTCTGAAAGATGAAGATAAGTTCAGAGCTGAAGAAGAAAAA
>CAXIDO010000259.1:0-4401 GCA_964022745.1 uncultured Methyloligella sp.
AACACATTTTAAGGAAGCAAAAATCGTTCTCTCCGGCGGTCCCAACACATTCGTAAAAAACCCCACTCCAGATGCCGTTATTGTAAAGCAATTAATGGTTGATATGGGGATAGATGCCAAGCGCATTCTGGTTGAAGGAAAATCACGAAATACATGGGAAAATGCCGTTTTTGCAAAAAAATTGGCCCAGCCCAAAAAAGGCGAAAATTGGCTATTGGTCACGTCTGCCTATCACATGCCCCGTGCTATGGGCACCTTCAGACAGGCAGAATTTGAGGTCGCAGCTTATCCGGTAGATTATTACACCGGCGGTGAAACATCCCGTTTTTCACCTTTTTATTACGCAATGGATGGCGTAACAATCACAGATACAGCGGCCAAGGAGTGGCTAGGGTTGATCGTCTATAAGCTCACTGGGCGTAGTAGTGGTTTCTTTCCCAAGCCTTAATTTAAGCGCTAACAAGTCCCTAATACTTTTCTACAATAAAGCGAATGATTGCGCAGCTGCAGCATTTTTTAAAATGTAACCTTGCATTTTAGGGCAAAAACACCCATATAACTGTTTGAACCAACAGTTGAGACAAAATAAGGGACGTTTTTGATGCAATTAAACATGCTCAAAGCAAAACTTCACCGTGCGACAGTTACTTTTTGCGACCTTGATTATGAAGGCTCCATCGCCATCGACCAGGATCTATTAGAAAGTGCTGGAATTCTGCCATTCGAACAGGTTGATATTTACAATATCACCAATGGCGAGCGTTTGACGACCTATGCAATACCAGCTGAGCGTGGTTCTAAAGAATTTGGCCTTAATGGTGCTGCAGCGCGAAAAGCGGCCAGAGGCGATGAAATTATTGTCTGCTCATATTGCTCAATGCCAGCTGAGCAAGCACGCAACTATCAGCCTGTTGTTGTGCTGCTAGATGAAGATAATAACATCAAAAAAGCAGCTAATTAAAAATTGAATAAAAGCCTGGTTCGTTTAGGCAGCATAAAAACAAAAAACCAGAGATGTTAAAATCATCTCTGGTTTTTCAGTTTTGCATTTACCGTTCAGGTTATTGCTTAGCACTGAGTTTGAACAAAGGAACTCTGTTTAGTCCAGTTCCCAGCTAATTGTAACGCTGACACTAAGTTGCTGTTCCCCGCCTGAAATTGGCACAGAAGTGGCTTCAGCTGCAAGGCTGCGAGCCATAGGGACCGGATGGTTTCCAGCATGGCGTGAGCTTTCACTAATCACCATGACCTTACCAAGTTTCACACCAGCAGCTTCAGTATAAAGTTTAGCCTTGCGTTTGGCTTTCTCTACCGCCTTTGCGCGGGCCTTATCTTTAATTTCATCTACATTGGAAACGTAAAAACGGATCCCATGCACTTGATTTGAACCAGCGGAAACCACCTTATCAAGCAACGGACCAAGCGTTTTTACATCTTGAACCTGAACACGAACATTATTTGAGACTTTATAGCCACGCACCTTAGCAGGGCGTCCATCTTTAAAATGTTGATATTCAGCATGAATAGAAAAATTAGACGTTAAAATATACTTTTCTTCAACACCATTCTCTTTAAGCGTCGAGATGATCTGATTCATGTTCACATTATTTAAAGTAAGGGCATCTTTTGCGGTTTCAGCTTTGCTAGAAACCCCAAGGGTGATCTCAACTCTGTCAGGCGTGGCGCCAATGCTGGCACTTCCTGTCATGGTAATTATGCGAGGTGTCGGGTCATCAGCAAGGGCTTGCGTTTGTCCCAGAATAGTTTGTGACATAAAAATTACTCCTAAAATCATTCCAGAAGCAAAAAATTGTTTAAAATTAACGCTCATAAAAACCCTCATTAATAATTTTGCCTTTAAATATCACCAGATTATGGAGAAACGTAACTCTAATATTGCATGAAACTTCGCTATGAGCTATAGCTTCCATTCTCTAAGAATGAGCCGCACATTTGCGGCATGATTAGGGCCAGTAGCTCAGTTGGTTAGAGCCGGCCGCTCATAACGGTCTGGTCGTAGGTTCGAGTCCTACCTGGCCCACCATTTCCTGTTTATTATACGAACATCCTCTAAGATATTAATGTTGAGTTAGTTTTTAGTGTTCTATCTCACTGAGAACGTTAGTAGGGCAATGGTTATAACAAAGCTGATCTTAGGATTTGTTTTTTAAATATATCCAGAATTTCATATTTTCTAAGGGGTTTATGCAAGTGCGAGGGGAGTAGTAATTGGTAAAGCTCTTGGCTATGTGAGCTGTCTATGAGCAGTTTTTCTCTCGTGAGTAACTTTTACCTCCCAACACTACGATGTGAGGTACATAGGTTGTTTTAGCTGATCACCTTCTTATGGGAGAAGCTATTAAAAGTAATTTTAATATTTATCTTCTACGACCTCATGCAACACAAAATATAATTTTCTAATGAAAGTATGTGGTTGATTAATTAATAACTTAGAATGTTATTCGCGTAATATTTTAAGCTGCCTCGATCTTTGATAGGAATTCATCGATTGTTTTATTTAATGCGTTGGTTTCCTCATTGGTCTTTTCTGAAGATGAAAGAACATCTTTAGCTGAACTGTTTGTTTGTGTGACTGATGATGAAACATTTTTGATATTTTCTGTAATTTCTTCAGTGTTTTTAGCTGCCGAGTGAATGCTTTGTGATATTTCTTCTGTCGCTATGTTTTGTTGTTCAATTGAGTGGGAAACCGATGACGTGTACTCATTTACTTCAATCATATTTTCCGTAATTTCTTTTATCGCATTAACCGCTTCGGCTGTTGCATCTTGGATTTGAGATATTTGCAAGCTAATTTCTTCTGCTGATCGGGAAGTTTGAGTTGCAAGAGATTTAACTTCTTGCGCAACCACAGCAAAACCATTACCTGCGTCACCAGCTCGTGCAGCTTCAATGGTGGCATTTAAAGCTAATAGGTTTGTTTGTTCCGCTATTTCACTTATCAAGTTAATGACTTCACCTATTTTTTGAGCTGTTTCGGCTAGTCCATTAATTTTAGAATTTGCAGTTTGTGCATTTGATGTAGCCCTGCTGACAATTCCTTGTGTTGTTTGTATCTGAGAAGAAATTTCATTGATTGAAGACGCAAGTTCTTCACTGGCACTGGCTACAACCTGAACACTATTTAAGGCCTTACTTGTAGCTTCGTCAGCAGAAAGCACTTCCTCGGAGGTGCTGGTCGCAATGTTATTTAATGAGTGAGCAGTGTCGTCGAGAGTTTTTGTAGTGTGCCTTACTGTATTCAGGACTTCTTGAATATTATCCTTAAATTGAAAAATTGCATTTTTCACTTCTTCCTGACGACTAATTTCGCTCTCGTGATTTTCGTGTTGTTTTTTAGAGAGTAATTCAGCTTGTTTTTGTGATTGTTGTGCTTCCTTAGTAGATTTAGCGGCATTTTCTACAGATGAATTTAGTTGATGAATGATCCATATAATTGCGGCAGTTTCAATAATGAGGATTACAGCGTGGAGTAGAACTCTTAATATGCTGGCATCTGTTGGGAAAATAGCCACTGGGTATATGTAGCTAAGCAAGACATGATGTATGGCTACGATGGTTGCGTTGATTAATATGGATCTCCAATCACACCATCCAGCTAGTATAGCTAGTGTCGCAAAGAAATACATATGTATATCAATTTGCAGAGAATTGCCTTCTAAACTCACTAACATAAGTGCGACTAGTCCGGCGAGGGCGGCAGCTGAGAGATAGCGAGTTATCGGTTTTACTCTATTTCTGTACCAGGAAATTGTTGGGACTAGTGCTGTGAAGATTGCCAATAGACTTGTAACAAAAATTAGATGATGGTTGTTCAGCCAGCTTACTAAAATAACTGTCGCAACATTTATCCATAAAAAAGGAATGAATAACTTGCTGTAATTTTCTCTAAGATTATTTAAATCGTCACTGGGAAGGACTGTTTGTGTTTTCTTCATTTGAGAAATTACCTATCATTTTATTGTTTGAAGCAGGCTGTTACAAACTCTGCGTTGATGACTAAAAGAGCACCATGACCGTATAAATTTTTAATCAGCTTTGGATTGTCGTTATGAGATATTGCGATCCAATGAACTCTATCTTGTGTTTTGATCACTCCGCCTGCAGAAGCAATAACGTTTGCTATTTGGTTTTGTTCTGCCCATGGAGAGATCACAACAGCGATCGATTTATTATTTTGTGGGACCAATGAGATCAAACTCGAAGCCAAAATTATAAAACCTCCAAAGAGAATTGATAATTTTATGCCTTCTGCCTCTTCATTCATTTTATTAACTACAGCCTTTTTAATTGGTCCGTTGACTGATAGTTTGTTGAGTGGCAGTTAATGAAGGTTTAAGGTTACTTGCCAGACAGAGGGTAATTCATTGCAAACGGTTA
>CAXIDO010000260.1:0-4388 GCA_964022745.1 uncultured Methyloligella sp.
TAAACTTAATGATATTAAACCGAGGTCGTGAAGTTTATGCGGCCTGATTAAAGGAGCATTCCGGTGAACGGACAGATCTCTTCACCAGCTAATGAGCCGCAGAACGTGCGGGTTATGGCATTGGCCAACCAAAAAGGCGGTGTTGGCAAAACGACCACAGCAATTAATTTAGGTACTGCGCTTGCCGCTGTGGGTGAGCGGGTTATCATTATTGATATTGACCCACAAGGAAATGCGAGTACGGGACTTGGGGTTGATGAAGATCAGCGCTCTGTTTCTGTTTGTGATGTGTTGCGCCGTGAGGCGTTACTAACTCAGGCTTGTGTGCAAACGCGAGTGCCTGGACTTTCTGTTGTTCCTTCCACACAAGATTTGGCTGGATTAGAAGCTGAATTGGCCGGTGTTCCTGACCGGGCGTTTCGTTTGCGCGAAGCGATTTCGCGGTTACAGATTGCAGAAGCTGCAAAGGTGAAAGAGGAGCGTATTAGCTATGTGCTCATTGATTGTCCACCTAGTTTGAACATATTGACCATTAACTCAATGGCAGCAGCACAATCTATTTTGGTGCCGGTGCAATGTGAGTTTTTTGCGCTTGAGGGGATTGTTCAATTAGCTAATTCAATTGAAGAAGTGCGGGCGGCTGTGAACCCTGATCTTTATATTCAAGGTGTGGTTTTGACCATGCATGATGGGCGCACTAACCTTTCTAATGAAGTGGCGAGTGAGGTTCGAAACTTCTTTGGTGATAAGGTTTATAACTCAGTGATCCCTCGCAACATTCGTATTGCGGAAGCACCGAGTTTTGGTCAGCCGATTTTGCTTTACGATCACAAGTCATCGGGGGCGCATTCTTATATTAAGCTGGCGTCTGAAATTATTGAGCGTGAGAAAAAGTATATGGCTGCTTAAGTCCTTAAAGGACATTAGTAATTCGTTTTAAGACTACGGGAAATTATGAGTTTATGTCACATAAGTGACTGATTTATAAGAATAAAAAGAAAGGCAGAGGCTTTTATGTCTGCAAATGCACAAAAGAATAGATTAGGTCGCGGGATTGCTTCTTTAATTGGGGATGTGGCCCCTTCTGAAGGAACGCCTTTACCAACTGAAGGTGAACACCGTGTTGTTCCGATTGAACAGGTTCGCCCGTCTCATTTAAACCCTCGTAAAGATTTTGTGGATGCTGATCTTGAAGATTTGGCGAATTCTATTCGTACTAAGGGACTTGTGCAGCCGCTTATTGTTCGTCCATCAAATGGTCTTGAAGGTGGGTTTGAAATTGTTGCTGGTGAGCGCCGGTGGCGTGCTTCGCAGATGGCAGAGTTGGCATCAGTTCCTGTTGTTGTTCGAGACTTAACAGATCGCCAATTGCTTGAGATTGCGATTATTGAGAATGTTCAGCGTGCTGACCTTAATGCTGTTGAGGAAGCTCTTGGCTATCAGGAACTTGTTGATCGGTTTAGTTATACGCAAGATGAACTTTCAAGTGTGATTGGTAAGTCTCGCTCTCATGTCGCGAACATGCTTCGTTTGTTGAAATTGCCTGAAGGCATTCAAGGCTTTGTTCGTTCGGGTGAAATTTCTGCAGGACATGCTCGGTGTTTGGTTGGTGTTGAAAATGCTGAAGGCTATGTAAAAGAGATTATCTCTAAGGGCTTAAGCGTTCGTGATGCTGAGGCACTTGTGCAGACTGGATTAAAAGGTGCTCAAGGAAAATCGACTAAGGGCCGTGAAAAAGATGCGGATACAAAAGCATTTGAAAAAGAGCTTACTGATTCATTAGGACTGAAAGTTCAAGTTAAATTAGGTTCTGGTGAAAACGGTGAGTTACGCATTCGCTATACGAATTTTGAGCAGCTTGATGAAATTCGTAATCGTTTGTTGAAGAAAACAGTAACCTAAGACTTTCTACTGTTTTACGTTTTTTGAAGTGGGCACTTTTAGAAGTTAAAGTGTCCACTTTTTTTTTATGGGCAGTTACTGATTAGATGTGAGGTTAGGTCGATGACAGAAAAAGAGATAAAAACAGATAAATACATCATCACTAATTCTGAAATTAATGAAATGGCGGGCTTGAAGAAGACGCATTTTCTAAATGACAACGCCAAGAGGGTTAATAGGTCCTTGGGGGATTTAACGGGTCTTACCGGATTGGGGTTTCATATTATTGAAGTGCCGGTTGGTTGTGTTTCGACGGAGCATCACAGGCATTATTATGAGGATGAATGTGTTTATATTTTAGAAGGGTCAGCTACGGCCCATATTGGTGAAGAAAAGTTCTCAGTTGGGTGTGGTGATTTTATTGGTTACCGGGCTGGTGGAGAGGCTCATCATTTGGTCAACGATGGAGATGAGACTTTAAAAGTTATTGTTGTTGGTGAGCGTTTAGCACATGATGTTGGTGACTATCCTTACTTAAAAAAACGAATATACAGGAATAAAGGTCAAGCTACTGATTTGGTTGATCTAGATGATATTGATCATCCAGAGGTAGGTCAGAAAAACAATCGTTTAGAATAGTTCTAAATTTAATAGTTGATTTGTTTGGTACTGATTTGTGGTAAAATCGATTTGTGAGATCTTAAAAAAATGAGTTTTGATCTTATATATAAGTTATGAGGAGCGGTTCTCTTCATTTGAAAATTTTTGGATTTAACATGGTTTGAACTGATCTCTACAAGTTTGTTACTTAGGTCTTTTTTGGAGGTGGTTGTTATGTTTAGTTCACTCAATTTAACTGAATATCTTGCCTTGATGTTTGGACTTTATCTTGTTGCAGCCGGGATAGGTTTGCTTCTGGATGGCGATGAATATCAGTCAATGCTTGATGAGTTTTATGAAAACCCAGCTCTTGGATATATTGGAGCTATTTTAGTTTTTGCTTTAGGTGTCGTTGTTGTCAGACTTCATAATGATTGGTCTGGGTTTACTGAAGGCTTCGTTTCTTTAATTGGCTGGGCTATGCTTATTGAAGGTGTATTATTACTGGCCGTTCGACGCCAATTTCTTGGATTTTTTACCAAGCTAAACTTATCGGAAAGAGTTTATCGTTTCTTTGGCTTGTTCGCTGTTATTGGCGGAGCGAGTTTAATCGGGTCTCTTTATCTGTAAAATCGTTTTGATATGTAGAACCATTTTGTTTAAGTTTGCGAATGAAAAAAAGGAAATAAAAAGAGCAAAAAACATCACGCTTTGGAAAGGTGATAAAGTTTTTGCTCTTTACATATCTTGCAATTTGGATTGTAGGTCGGCCAATTGTTTTTTCATAGCTTCAATATCTTGATCTTTTTCGGCAGAAGCTTTTTTTGTTGATTTTCTTTTTGGCGTTTTATCTGAACTGTTTTCTTCTTCTACTTCACTTTCCGATTGCGCAGCGCTTCTATCATTGCCCATAGATGTTCCCATACTTGTTGCGATTGGGCCCATCATTTGATTTAGGAAATTTGCCTGCATTTTTTGCCATTGATCAAGGCCTTCCATTTTAGGAAGATTGTTCAATGGATTGAGACTATCTGGAATATTTTGAGAGAAGTTGGATAGGACTTCTTGTTGCTGTTGTTTCAGCATCTCGTAAGATTTTGAGAGAAAGTCTGGAATGAAATTTTGAGCTTGATCATTATAGGAACGGACAATGTCTGTTAGTACATTTATTGGCAGAACATTCTCACCGCGGCTTTCATAATCTGTGATGATCTGCATCAGATATTGTCTGGTTAGATCGTCTCCAGATTTCCGATCTACAATTTTTACGTCTTTGCCATCCCTTATATATTGAGCGATTTCATCAAGCGTTACGTAATCACTGATCATCGTGTTATAAAGGCGACGACTTGCATAACGTTTGATTAGGATGGTTTCGTTTTCAGTTGTCATGCCTGGCTCCGGTCGTAGTCGTTTACACAATGAATTATTTTACCACAAATTTTGTTGCGGTGCAGCATTCTGCGATAACTCTGTCAGACCTTGAGCTTTGGTGCAACAAAGAAAAAAGTGGACACACCATTTAAGGTGCATCCACTTGAAGTGATCCCTGGGAAGGAAAAACCTTAGAAAAAGACTTAAGAAGCTTTTCTTGTTGTCTTTTTCGTAGCTGTTGTTGCTTTAGTTTGAGCTTCTTGGCCAGCTGAAAGAAGAACTTCCATTGTGTCCATTTGAGCTTGTTTAGCAACTTCAGCAAATGCTGTGATGTGCTCTGGAGTAGCTTTAGCTTGAGCTGTTGTGAATTCTGAAATCACTTGAGCGTATTCTTTAGGATCTGTTGTAGGTTTTGCTACAGTTTCTAGTTTGCTTAGAGTTTCTTTTGTCCAAGCTTGGCTAAGCTCTGCATTTTTTTCAGCTGCTTTAATAGCGATGTCGCTAATTTTGCCGTTGAATTCAGCTGCGTTTTT
>CAXIDO010000261.1:0-4339 GCA_964022745.1 uncultured Methyloligella sp.
TGGTGCGGCTGTTTCTGACATTCGTAAATTTTCTTTCCGGCGATCTCACTTTGAGGTTAGCTGATGCCGTGAATTTGGTTCAGTGTCAAGGTTTTAGGCGGTGTAGGGCTGGATGTATCATTTGAGCAAAGCTAGTTTTGTAGGTCACAGCTTAAGTTATTCAAAAATTGATTGGTTTTGTTCAATCGTTTTTTTAAGTCGATTTGTGTAAACAGTGTTTTGGCTTTTTTGAAATTGCTACAAGCATTTTGTAATTGGTTGGTTTTTAAATTCACCAGAGCTAGATTATACGTGGAGATGGCGAGCCCTCGTTTGTTACCAAGTTGTTTGTTAATTTTTATGGATTTCAATTGGATGGTTTCAGCTTTTTTATATTGCTTGTTCAGTTGGTAAAGGAGCCCAAGGTTTGAGTAAATTTTGGCTTCAATTCTTTTGTTGTTTAGTTTTTTGTTTTCAGAGAGTGCTTCAAAGAACGCATTTTCAGATTTTGTGTAATTACCATTTTGACCGTAGATGATGCCGAGATTGATGTGGTTGGCAATAATGTTCTTTGTGTTGCCGAGTTTTTTATTCAGCTCTAGAGATTTGCCTTGTGCATATTCAGCTTCAGCCAGGCTTCCTTTTGCCCGGTAAGACTCACCGAGGTTACCGAAGTTTTGGGCCATGCCTTCTTGATTTTTCTGATCCAGATTGATGGCTAAGGATTTAAGTAAGGTTTCTATAGCTCTGTCTGTTTGGCCCATGAGGTGATAGGTGCGACCAAGATTGTTATAATTATTGGCCATGCCTTTTTGGTCTTTTAGGCTTTGATAAAGTTGAAGCGCGGCAATTTGATTTTCCTCAGCTTTTGTGAAGTTGCCTTTGTCTTTGTAAACAAGACCTAAATTTGTGAGTGCGCTGGCAATGAGTGTTTCATTGCCTTTTGCCATGCCGAGAGTTTTTACTTTTTCAAATGAGTTGATGGCGTCATTTAGTTTGCCGATTTTTTTTTGATATTTACCAAGCTTGTTCCAAGCACTTGGGTCTTTGGGATTGTTTTTTGTCAGATTTACAAGAGAGACCAAAGCATTTTGTTTATCCGTGGCGCCTTTTTTATCTTTTGGGTTTTGTTTTTTTTGCGCTTTGGGTTTTGCTGTCTCTAGAGATTTTTTTGGGTTTTGGAGGTCGATTTTGATGCCTTGTTCTTTTGTTTGAACAAGCTGATTATTATCGTAATTGTCACTAAAGAGGTATGATGGGGACTGGATGCCGTAATAAGCAATATAGGCGATAAAACATACAAGCATCATTAAGAGAGCTTTGAAACGATTGTGTGTTTGCATGTCTTGGGTTCCATCTTAGGCTATGGTTTGTTGGGGGTATAGTATCCTAAGATGCCTGGTTGTTTAAGTGGAAAGTGAAATTGAAGAGGAAGGATAAGGGGGAATTGCTAAAACTGAAAAAGGAGATGTGGATCCTTGGCGGAAGCTGGGATGACGAAGTCAGTAGAGCTTTATGTTTTTGGTTTGACAAAATAAAAGGCCGCTAAATGAATAGCGGCCTTTTGAATATCAAACTGTAGATCAAGATTATCTTGAGTAAAATTCGACAACCAGGTTTGGTTCCATGATGACCGGGTAAGGTACATCTGACAAAGTTGGAACTTGATTGAATGTGGCTGTTAGTTTGCCTTCGTCAACTGTTAGGTAATCTGGTGTGTCGCGTTCTGAACTTTGAGACGCTTCTACTACGAGTGAAAGTTGCTTTGACTTTTCTTTCACTTCGATTACGTCACCGACTTTACAGCGGTAGCTTGGAATGTTGACTTTTTTGCCATTAACTTTCACGTGGCCGTGGTTTACGAACTGACGTGCAGAAAATACTGTTGGTACGAACTTGGCGCGGTATACGATTGCGTCCAGGCGCTGTTCCAGAAGGCCGATTAGGTTTTCGCCTGTATCGCCTTTGATACGGTCAGCTTCTTTGTAGATGGCGCGGAATTGTTTCTCACCGATGTTGCCATAGTAGCCTTTTAGCTTTTGCTTTGCACGAAGCTGTAGACCGAAATCAGACAATTTACCTTTGCGGCGTTGGCCATGTTCACCAGGGCCGTAGTCGCGGCGGTTTACAGGGCTTTTTGGACGGCCCCAGATGTTTTCGCCCATGCGGCGATCGATTTTGTATTTAGCGCTAATGCGTTTTGACATTTTTCAATGCTCCAAATTGCTATGTTTAAATTATGGATCGCGTCTTCCTTAGCCTGAACTTTAGACTTCACATTTATAAAGCAATATAAATGGGGTTTTATCAGACTGACAGACATCAAAGCCTTTGGAGGAGCTGATGTCGCAGACACGAAAAAAAGGCGGTCATTTTTTATTAGATCTTCACTTTAAAGGAAGTTCTTTAAATATCCGCCTTTGAATTGGTGATGTATAGTCTGACACAGTATCTGTGTCAATGTCTTTTATGAATGTCTTTAACTAATCGTAGGGCTAACCTGGTAGCCTCAGATGCTTATATTGCACTCGTTTTAAGCATCCGAGGTCAAGAAGTAAGATCGCAATAATTTTTAGGTTATTATTTTTGTGCTTTCTTTACTTCTTCATTTTTTTTTTCATTTGAGCCAAGTTTTTTGCGACGAATTAGTTCTTCTCTAATGGCTTTTGCCATCTTATCCAAATAGGCGTCGACAGAAGCTGCAACGGTTTTACGCTCATCATCTGAACATTTATATTTGTTATCAAGGTTAGGCTCTTTTTTCTCAGCAGCCAATTCATCCTTGGTTTTTTCCTTTTCATTGAATTTAACATTGCCCGTCATGTAGAGCACTGTGAAAAGGTGAAGTTGGTTGATGAAAAGCTTCTGCTTTTTTGTCCAGTTTTTGAAGACTTGTTCGTATTTCACCATGGCATTGTGATTTAAGGTTTGCATAACCTTCAAATCGCAATTCTGGGCCTTTGCAGAGCGGTCAGCAACAAGAATAATGCGTCTTGCATCGTCAATCGGGATCATGACTTCGTCAGGCTTCTTTTTATTGATGGCGATTTTTTTACCATCAGGGCCTGTATAAACTTCAGGCATTAAGCTAAAGGCAAATTTCATCAGAACTTTGACGGTTTTATCTTTAATTGCTGGTTTTTTACCTGCCTCTTGAGCAATTGCGCTGCTTGAGAGTAGAAATATACCCAAAACCACAGCCGTTAATTGCTTTAAACAACGCATTATCATTTTTAAAAAGCCTCTCCAGTACGCGTTCCCAACGCTATCATGTATGATGGCAATCGCAATAGTAAAATAAGGGCATTACTATGGCATTTTGCGACCATTTATCTAATTAACACAAAATTCGATGTTTTATAAACCAGTTTTATCAGCACCCTTAACAAGCGATGCTATTATTCCCCTCAATGTTCTGACATCCTGATCCGTCGGTTGCATTCTTATAATCATATTTCTTATGTTACGCATCATTTGTGGCGTCTTTTCTACAGTTCTTAAGAAACCTGTTGTTTCCAACTCTTTTTTTAAGTGATTTACCAGTCCTGTTAATTCTTTTTTCGTTGCGGGGCGGTTTTCTTTTATGAAAGTGCCTTCTTTTGCTGGTCCGTCAAATTGTGTTTTACGCCCTAAAGTGGGCAAGTTTAATTGTCTTCGCCATTCATACCCCATTAGTAAGACGCATTGTGCCAAGTTTAATGAGGCACAATTGGGGTCAACGGGGGCGATCACAATTGAATCTGCATATGAGATATCCGTATTTGTTAATCCTGATTTTTCCCGGCCAAAAAGAATACCTGTGGTTTGTTTTTGTGCAACCTTTTCGTGCATAACAGTTGCCACAGATTCTGGTGATAAGATCTCTTTTACCATGTCCCTTGGGCGCGCTGTTGTGGCACAGATATATTGCAAGTCTGCTATTGCGTCTTCAAGATTGTCAAAAATTTGAGCTTTATCAACAACATGGATGGCATTTGCGCTTGCTTTTTGTGCTTGTTCGTTTGGCCAACCATCTCTTGGGTTTACAATGCGCAAGTCGTTTAAGCCAAAATTTGCCATGGCTCTTGCTGCTGTTCCGATGTTTTCTCCTAATTGTGGTTCTACGAGTATGATAGCGGCAGTTAAACAGGGAAGAGATTTATGCGTCACTCGTTTGACCTTTATTAATTAGCAATTTTGAAATGGTTGTTTCTTGATTTTTGAGTATGTCTTTGGAATTTAGGTTCCATAATTTTTCAGGGGGTTTGCCCATACCAACTTCATATTTGACACCCCATAATGTGAGGTGTTTCAAAATTTCTATGAGGTCAGCCCCTTTGGGCGTTAATTTATAGGCAAATCGGGGGGGGCGTTGTTGATA
>CAXIDO010000262.1:0-4321 GCA_964022745.1 uncultured Methyloligella sp.
GCAAGAACACCACCAGAAACAGGCATTGAAACCCCTGTGGTACGAGGAAAGCTAAAGGGAAGATCCGCTAGATGGCGAACAGCCAAGAAACCAAAAGCCTCCGCTTCCAAAGCATCACTTTGCCACCCCAAACTTTTCGCAACAGTTAATTCTTGACCCACCGCATCAGATAAACGACGCATCAACTCTTTATTGTGAGCTCCGCCGCCTACAACAATCCAATGTTTAGGCAAAGATTCCATAAACCCACGTGACAAAGCAATTGTTTGAGCAGTAATTTCAGTTAATGTCGCCGCTCCATCTTCCAAAGATAAATGCTCCATATCGGAAACTTTAAATTGATCCCGATCAAGAGACTTAGGAGGCATAGTTTTAAAATATGGCTCATTTAAAAAAGCCCTGACAACCCCTTCATCAACAACACCAGAAGCAGCATAGCAGCCGCCTTCATCCATTATTGCTCCTGTTTTCGTCTTAACCCAGTCATTTATCAACGCATTACCAGGCCCGGTATCAAATGCTAGCATGCCCAGAGAATGCTTCTGATCGTCTGTAGTAGAATCTACATTTGAGCCAATATAAGTAACATTCGCAACACCGCCAATATTTACAACAGCAACAGGTAAGCTTAATTTATTCTCAGCAACCAAAGAATGAACCAAAGCATGATGATAAACGGGAACCATCGGCGCCCCCTCACCACCATATTTCATATCTTTTGAACGAAAATCATAAACAACCGGGATCTCAAGCTCCCTGGAAAGTCTATCACCGTCGCCAGCTTGTAGAGTAAACCCGGCATCTGGTTCATGAAACAATGTTTGCCCATGAAAACCAACAATATCAATATCTTCTTTTCTCTTACCCGCCTTTTGAAGCAACATCTCAACCGCCAAACGATGTTTTTCACGAATTAGAGCTTCAACTGAAGAAGCAATATCTAAACGCTGCTCCATTCCCTTTGTAGATGCAATCTGTTGCATGGCACTTTTCAGAGTTTCTTGCTCAGAAAGCTCATAAGGTATAAAGCAATTATTGCCGCGAGATAAGATACGTTCACCATCAGTTTCAATTAAAGCAGCATCAACCCCATCACAAGATGTCCCACTCATCAAACCAATTGCAACTTTTGGAACTAAATTCATATCTTACCCCTCCAAATTTCATGCTTACACCATTGACAAAGGTGTGATAATTTCCCAAGCAACCTATAAACAAATTTACAAGGGTCAACTTACGTCTGCTAACGAACAAGGGGCTGGCCCAATTTTATCTAACTCAATAAAACTCAAACAAAAATGGTAAGCCGTTAACCTCATGCCAAAATACCAATCAGACTTTTTAAACATTCTATCAAGCCGCGGCTTTATACACCAGTGCTCAGACGAAACTGCTCTCGATAAAAAACTATCCGAAGGCCCAATAACCGCTTATATCGGCTTCGATTGTACAGCTAAAAGCCTGCATGTCGGCAGCCTACTCCCCATCATGATGCTCTACTGGCTTCAACAAACCGGCTCAAAACCCGTTGTGTTAATGGGAGGGGGCACCACGCAAATTGGCGACCCATCTGGTAAAGACGCGGCCCGTCAACTCCTCACCATAGACACCATTGAAGAAAATAAATCAGGCATCCGTAAGGTCTTTGATCAATTCCTCACCTTTGGAGAGGCTAAAAATGATGCCATCATGACAGACAACGCAAACTGGTTGATGGACATAAACTATGTCAATTTTCTAAGAGATGTCGGACGTCATTTTTCCATTAATCGTATGCTCAGTTTTGATAGTGTGAAACTTCGCTTGGAACGCGAACAACCTCTTTCATTCCTAGAATTCAATTACATGATCTTCCAAGCCTATGATTTTGCTGAACTTTACAAAAAAGAAAACTGCACACTGCAAATGGGCGGCTCAGACCAATGGGGAAACATCGTCAATGGCATAGATCTAGGTAGAAGACTTCACGGTGCTGAACTATTTGGCCTAACAGCGCCCCTACTCACCACCTCAAGTGGGGCCAAAATGGGCAAAACAGCAGATGGAGCCGTTTGGTTAAATGCTGACATGCTCTCACCTTATGATTACTGGCAATATTGGCGCAATACGGAAGATGCAGATGTTGGAAGGTTTTTAAAACTTTTTACAATTCTTCCACTTGAAGAAATCGAAAAGTTAGAAAGCCTGGAAGGCGCAGAAATTAACGAAGCTAAAAAAATCCTAGCTTTCGAAGCAACCAAATTACTCCATGGCGAAGAAGAAGCACAAAAAGCTGCTGAAACAGCAAAAACCACATTTGAAAAAGGTCAATTAAGCGAAGACTTACCTCAAATAAAACTTACGCAAAAAGAAGTCGAAGCTGGCCTTCCTATTTTAAATGCCATAACCAAAGCAGGCCTCGCCAGCTCAAACGGTGAAGCCAGACGACATATCAAAGGTAATGCCATTAAATTGAATGATGAAAAAATCAGTGATGATAAATTTAAAATCACACAAAGTGATTTCAATGAAGAGAAAAGTGCAAAACTCTCTTTTGGTAAAAAACGACACATTTTGCTAACTCTTTCCGATTAGGGTGAGGGCGGATGCTTTCTGGGCATCTTAAGTAAAAATAAGCAACCTAAATGCCTAAAAAGCAGGTGCTACAATAATACGATTTCTGTATGTAACAGTGACGGTTGCCTTGTGGGCAACTGAAGGAGCACTAAGAAAGGGTAGTCCAATTAAAACAATTCTATTCGACATTAATGAAACTGTTCTGGATCTTGATGGATTACGCGCTCTTTTTAACTCACAGTTTAAAGGAGCAATCACAGTCGAACATTGGTTCACGAGCCTACTGCACAGTTCAACAATCGCTGCACTAACTGATGTTGAAACAACCTTTGCCAAGCTTGCAAAAATAACCTTGACCAAATTAGTGCAATCTCAAAACAAACAACCAGCTATTGAACGCCGCGAAATTCGTGGAAATTTGGTCAAAGAAGAAAATGAAGAATCTGTCACCGAAGCTTTAGAAAAAATAGCAAATCTTAAAGCCCATGATGACATCATCCCCGCCTTAAAACTTCTAAAAGAAAACGGTTATAAGACAGTCGCCTTTAGCAATTCCTCATCAACATTAATACAAAGCCAAATCAAAAATGCTGGCCTAGAAGACCACTTCGATGAAATCATCTCTGTTGAAAGCACAGGTAGCTTCAAACCACATGAAAAAGTCTATCGTTTTGCTGCTGTTAAATTAGCTGAACCAATAGAAAATTTACGTCTCATTGCTTGTCATGATTGGGATACGCACGGAGCCCTAACAGCTGGTATGAAAGCAGCTTACTTAGACAGAAGTCAAACTCCCTATAACCCTCTTTATCAAAAGACAGACATTAAAGGGAATACGATGATTGAAATAGCAAAAAGAATTATAGAGATAAATGAACAAAGAGCACAAAAACGATAAAAGAGAAATCAGTAGCTTTCTATGAAACAGACAAGCACCTAAAAAATTAAAGTCAGTTCTTCTCACCACGCCGTGTAACAGAAGAAGCACTTGTCTCAGGAGAGAGTTTATTCAAATTCTCTCCCTTTTTTTTGCGCCTGATCACGCGCGACGCACTGGAATCAAGCTTGGATCTATTTCCAGTTTTCTTATTCGGGCGCACCTTAATGTTCTGCTTACCCTGCTCAAATTCAAAAATCTGCCTAAACACACCTGGCGCTACAAGAGACATTGGATTGACCAAAACTTGTGGGTTTTTCGTGCTGCCATAAATACCAAAAGTAATACCTAGCATCCCTTCACCGCGGCGACCAACAAGAATATCACCGAGCACTGGAACCACCCCAACAGCAGCATTCAGTCCATAAAGCGGAATGTAAGTCCCCCCTAAACGCAAACGCTCTTTATCAAAATCAATACTTCCCCGCATAGTAGCACCTAATAGCTCTCCCTTAACCTGGCTATCATGGAGAATAAATTGCCCCTGACCGATAGAAAACGGAGCAACCAACCGCGTAAACTTAACTAAATCCTGACCATTAACGGTTTGCCCACTTTTACCCTTAGATATATTGGACAAAACTTCCTTAACAACCGGGTCAGATGCAATTGAAAACCGAGAAATAATCAGCTCACCTGTTTGCGCAGCTAATTGGCGCTTGCCAACATTGTAACGAACTTTAAGCTGCCCTTGTCCACCTAGCATATTCGGATAGAACCCTACAAAGCGAAGCGCCTCCCCCGTATCACTACTACGCAATCGAATAACAGGATCAGCCCTTTTCTCACTAACCAGATTACCTGTTAAACTGCCACCATTTAAAAGCG
>CAXIDO010000263.1:0-4320 GCA_964022745.1 uncultured Methyloligella sp.
CTTTTCATATTGCTTAAAGCATGTTGGCAGGCCTTCGGCTTGCCAGAAGTCGGGGCTGTCCATTAGGTGCATGTGTAGATGCGGCATTGTTGAATTACCGGTATGACCGACACGCCCCACTACTTGGCCCTCTTCGACCTCGTCACCTTCTTTTACCATGACACTCTTTGGAGTGAGATGAGCGAGAAAACAAAAGGCGTCTTTTCCTTCAATGACAATGTAATTACCGGCGACATGTCTGAAGTCTTTTTTCAGCTCTTCGTCTGAGACATGCATGGGGAATGTCATGGCTCTCCATAGGTCTTTTGGTGTGGCTTTGGTGCGTTCGACCCAGCCATCTTTTGCTTCTATTATTTTGCCTGCAATGGGGGCGAGGATTTCTTCGCCTCTCCCTATGGTTTCATTGAGGTTGATACCGCCGCCGAGCCAATAGCGAACGCCTGTCCAGTATTTCTCTGCAAGCTCAAGATCTTCTCGTTTGACAAAATCATAAGCAAAGCGCTGGCCGAACATGTCTGTACCGTGAGAGGGGATGGTTTTGCCGGGTGTGTTAGGGACACGCCACTCGCCTTTTAGGGGGAACATTACGGGGATGGGGGATAAGTCATCATATTTGCTCATGGGTATAGACCTTTACATATGAAACTTGATGATTTGGGATTTAATCTTTTGTTTGAGCTAGTGTTTTAATTGGGCCAGCCTGACCAATTCATTGCGGACATCTGTGGCGGTGGCGCAGAGGGTATCGAAGCGTAGTCTTGCGGTTTTGTCTCCGGCGATGAGGTCTACGCCTTCAGGGTCGCAGGCGGAGATTGTCCACTTTGCTGGCTCTTTACCGCAGAGGTTCTCGGCATAGTGCTGGATGGCGTCCAGGTGATCTTCATTCATGTGGCTGACGATGCGATTTTCTACGGGGGCTAATTCGTTGGCTGCGGTTTCATCCAGCAACAATTCTTCTCTTGTGAGCTCATAAGCTTTGCCGAAGCCGGCATTCATTGAGGCGCGTTCGACTTTCATTTTGTAAATGAAGAAATCTGGCAGGCTATTATACAGCTCAGCTTTTGGATGGCGGTTTATATATCTGGTCCGCAAGTGAGTTTCGAGCTCTGGGTTTTTCTCTTTATCAATCTGTTCTGTTTGGCCGATGACAGTTATGCGCGGGTGGGCAAGCGGGTCACCTTTGCCGGGTTCGCCGAGAAGCAGCGCGGTGCGGGGGTCTTTTTTGATGGCTTTGGTGTGGGCGGATAAATCTGACATGAGAAACACCGGCTCACCTTGCATGGTCAGCACGCAATTTGTGCGTGAGACGAACGGATAGCCCGTCTCTGGCTCCAGCACAGAAATGCTCCCATGCCGCGCCAAGCGCATGAGTTTGCGCGCTTGAGTGATCGCATCTGAGCTGGTCTCTAAAATGGGTGACTTTTTGTTTTGGTTTTCTTCTGTCACGGGCGGTGCCTTTACGGGTGATCCCTTGTTGGTTTCAATATGCTTAGAGGGAAATTGTGATTGAATTGGGGTGGCTAAAGTTTAGCAAGGATAACTATTCTTCTTTATTGTTGATTTCATTATCCGTTTTTAGAACTTCAGCTCTTTTGATTACGTACTCCATCCATTTATGCAATTCTGGAAAAGGGGCCGTAAATTGAGCGATTAGTGAAGGATGACCTAATAATAAGTCCCAAATAATTTGAATTGTTGTTGGATTAATCTCAGGGAATTTTTGAGCAATTAAAAGAGCATATACAGTTACGCCCGTACCACTTTTTAGAATTGTTTGGTCAAATTTAATTACAGTTTTTCCGATGGATAATAATAAATTATGGAGCGTAGAAACGGCAGAATATTCAAGTCTGGCAAATTTCCATCCTCCTGCATCAACAGCTTCGCTTATAGATGTGAGTAGATGGCTTAATTTGTCTCCAATGATTTCTTTTTGATCATTTAAAAGCTTTATCAACTCACTGCTTGGTTGATCGAAACCAGCAGGTAGTTGAGCTTCGTTTGCTTTCTTAGATAACTCTGCGCCTCTAGGAAAGCCAAGAATGAAACCTCCATTTAGTTGGGAAACTTCTTCCAGTAACGCGCAAAGATTAGGTTCAAGAGCAGGGCTCATTGTGCCTGAAGTGTTTTGGGTTAAATAAGCTTTGGCTTGCGCCATCAATGAGACACTATGCCCCCAGAACTCCGCTGAGTTTAGTTCATCTAGATCATTATCTAACTGGCTACGGTATTCCTTGATAACAATATGTAAACGTGGATGCTGGTTACTCACTCGGCTAACTTGCTCAGACAGCATATTTATATGAGACTGAATTCTATTTCGAAGAATTTCTTGCGTTTCTTCATCAAAGTCCTTGCTTAATGGTGAGTTTGATTTGGCAAGTTCAAATTTTCCATCTGATAGCTCGATGTGAGATCCGTCTAATTCATCCGGCGCTATTATAGTTTCTACTAAGTCATTCGAAGCACTTTCGGCTTCTTCTTTCATCAACTCAGCTATACGCTGGTTGACAGCTTCAGCACCCTCTTCCCAGAGTTCGTTTGGGAAGGTTGCTATTTTATAGTATAGGCCTTCTTGTTGGGCTTGTGTTAGGCCCGGATGTAGCGTGCCATCGAGTTTTGATTGGTACCAATCGATCCAGAATTGCCAGTTGGGATTTAATTCACGCAACCAACCTTTTATTTCATACCAATACAATCCCAGAGGATTTCCATTTTCACCACGCCATAGTGGAAAACCTAATAAATCGGCGCTTGAAATTCCACCCTCCAAATAATTGCAATCATTGGAATAAGCTGCAAACAAACCTCTTTCCGCTCTGGTAGTTTCCAATGCTGACTCTACTGTATAATTTGACTTAGCAGCCACAATTGCATGGTGGGAGTTTTTTATTGCTGCAAAATTTGACTTCTCTAAAATATTATAATTAGCCCTTGCATATTTTTCATAAGCTTTTTTTGAGTAAAAAGAAAAACCATTTGAATTGTTTATGTCTTTTTCTGATCTACTAAGTGCATCGAAGGCATGATCGATATTATTTTTAAACTCAGTACCTTTGTTAAAGGCCTGATTTATAAATATTGCTCTAAGAAATTTTATTAACAAGCCTTTCTTTAAATTGTTTTGTCTTTTTGAAAGTACTAAAAAATCTCTAATCGCAGGCAATGCTCTTAGGACTGAACGGGTTGATATAGCTTCCTGCCAATCATTTGGATTTTTAGAAAGCCAATCTTCTAATTCCTTAAGATCTAAAATTTCAACCAATAGCAGCGCCCCGCCGTTTTCGCTTTTGTGTTTGGAGATAAGCTACCATTCAACTTTTACATCTACAAGAATAGTTATTCTCAGGCTACCCAATACTTCAAATAACTTTCAACCTTCGTCATCCCGGACTTGATCCGGGATCTATTGTCTTGGTGGTTTTATTGCTGCTTGCACTGAGATCAGCGAGGTGGGGGAATTCGCGGCTAAACTTTGCTATCCGTCGTGTGGATAGGTGGATCCCGGGGCGGGGCCCGGGATGACAGTTGTCTTCTCTCGGGTCTATTTTCTCTCACGGCTATTCCATGAGCTGAAGCTCATGGGCCTCCGAGGGGCGGGGCTTGCCCCGGGCTACGCTCACGCTTCGCCATGTGCCTCAACCCTAAGTGGGCTGAGCTCCTTCTTCGTCAAGCTGGTTGTGAGTTATCAAACTTGTGATTATTTTTCTGTTTTCTTTTCAGCTTCATCTTCGTGATGCTGATTGACTGAATTTTTCAGCAAATTTAGATTTTCGAATTTTTTGATTTTTGTTTTGATTTTACACGACGTTTCTCTGTCTTTATCTGAGCAGGTGATGGTTACGCCGTCTGGGTAGAAGGAGACATTTTCGCAAGAGGCCAGGAACTTAAAGCCGCCTTGTTTGGGTTCTTCTTTTTTTACATCTATGAGATCACATTTTGTTTGTAGCAAGATCATGCGGCGGATGAGGTATTCCTGTATTTCTGCCTTCGCGATGGAAGGCAGAAATACAGCAGCCAAAAGTAGAAAAAGCAGATTGCCTAGGAGGATTGGGGTATGAATTTTTTTCATCTTTTGGCGATCTTCTTTTTATTTTTACTCTGACTGCTTTTTTTAATCTAACTGTGTGGTGACTTATTCTGGGCGGCTATCGATGTAGGTGCGGATGGCCCACATGGCTTCTTGTGAAATGAGGCCTTCGAACTTAGGCATCTTGGTTACGCCATTTTGGTGATAGCCTTTTCTCACGCGGTTGATGTACCATTCGTCGCCTTCTGCATCATCTTCTAGATAGCGCAAATCAGGTGAGGCACCGCCGG
>CAXIDO010000264.1:0-4268 GCA_964022745.1 uncultured Methyloligella sp.
GATGATAGGGTTTGAACCTATATCTCCCTCGTTAATTGCGAAGTGCTCTTCCTATTGAGCTCCATCTAAAAAATTTGGTCAGGGATGAAGGATTTGAACCTTCGACCTCCGCTGTCCAAGTGTGGCACTCTAACCGGACTGAGCTAACCCCTAAGTTAAAAGTGGGCGACAAGTGTGATGCAAAACGTTCCTGCTCTACCACTGAGCTACGCTGCCATAAATGGTTGCAGCGGCGGGATTCGAACCCGCGACCTGGCGATTAAGAGTCGATGTAGTTCTGCAGGCATTCGCCCTAATTTTCAAAATTTCTTTTTTGTTTTGACGACAAGTTGTTAATGAAACATGGAAAGCCGGTACTCTTAAGCTTTTGAGCTACAATATTGTTTTCCATATTGATGTGGCGCCACTCACATAACCTCCGGCGTGAATGTAGTTCCATTGGCATTCGTCAAAATTCAATTTAATTACAATTCATTTTTTTCAAATGTCCTGGTGACAAGATTTGATGAAACGTCTTTGTCATAGCTTAATGATGTAGTTCCACCTGCATTCACCAGGGTTATTTTTTTGATGGAAGCAGATGATAACCTCATCCGCTTCCAATATTTTCTTCTATTACAATTTCATGCCTTCAATTTCACCAACCCAATGGTCTGCTCCAAGACGGTCTTCAGCAAAGGCTGCGATCTGATCAAAGACCGCATCCGAGAACCCGCCAATGTTTAAAACATCTGAGCGAGATGGAACTTGTGTCGTTCCATAAGGCGCGATATCGATGCAAACCAATTTGGCTTTTGGGTTCCGCTTTTTAAGCTTTTCCCAATTTCTCATCATCATCGTACCTCTTCCATAACGATTGGTATCTGCCCAGGATTCATTATCTGAAACAAAGATAACTAAATCTGGCGTCTGTTTTCGGGCAAGTAACCACTCTAGAGGTGCAGAACAGTTTGTTCCACCACCAGCCAGATCCGTTAGTCTCTGTGCATTGGTTAAAACCGTATCTCGAGCTTCAAGCTGTGTCTTACAAACTTTAAACTCAAACGGTAGCACTGTTGCACCGCGATTACGGCGTAAGAATGCTGCTGAGACCAGAGCTGCAACATGAACAAACCTTGTTGATGTTGTCGCTCCTTTTCGATAACCGGTTACAGGTGACAACATTGAGCCGGAAACGTCCGGACAAATAATAACCTGTCCTTTAATCTTAGGTACGTTTGCAACTGCAATTTCCATTGCGTCGTGCAACGCGTCCCTAATTTCTACAGGAATATCCGCAGAAAGTGATTGATAGACCGTCATCAATTGATACGGGAATACCCGTGCCTTTTTGATGCGTTTTGGATCTCTTAAAATTTCAGCAACATCTTTTGTTACTCCTTTAATGCTAAAAGCACCTTGGCGCTGAAATGTGTTTAAGTTCATACGGACCATTTGCCAGCTACCGCTTCGAGCAATTTTTGCCCATTTCTTTGCAGTCAATGGCAAATGCGTTAGCATCTGAAATGGCACATCTGGCAACGGGCCACCTTCATTTTCTTTATAGGCAATATACTCGCGTACTTCTTTTGGCAATTTTTCCAAATCACATGGCTTACCGATCAACCAAGCAAAAAAAGCTTCACGAGCCTTATCACCTGGCTTTGGGTGCACCATCTTGATCACATCAGACAAAGACGGGCTATTACCAACACTTGCTTGTAGCAACTGTCGATCTGTTGCCGTTTTCAACCAACCTGATACAAGTGCCTTTGGACGTGTTCCCAAAGACTTTCGTCCTGTTTGGCCTGATCGCATGATTTGAACAAAGTTACGTAACATTTTCCCGTTTGTTACAACGCGCGGGAATGTGTTTGAAAATAGCTCTGTATCCCTTGACGCCAAGATTGCTAACAATAAAGCTGGCATATCTTTCATATGCCCTTTTTCTCGAACATAGATGGCCGTTTTTGCCAAGAACTCAGGTGTAACATTGCTCGCTGTATCTAATATTGCTTCAAGCTCAACTTCAGCTTGTTGGTAATATAGATCACTAATCGTGCCTGTCATTGCCAATTGAGCCAACAGATGCTGGTCAGCATATGCATAGGCCGGAGCGCCTTCTTTATTCAGTGCATCAGCTTTCGGGATCATTCTACCGCGCCCTGATGCAAACACAGATTTGTTTGCCATTTTTCTATTCCTTGTTTTGTATGAGATTAGTTTGTCGCGAAAACTGGCTAGAAAAAAGAAAAAATGAAAAATCTGTAACCTACTGTTTTTAATAGATATTTCACCGTTTAATAAAAAAATAACAATATTTTATTATATTTTTTTCTACTCTTTTAGAAAAATATACGCTATGAAAAATAATGTTGTTATTGGCTTCCTGGGCACGAATTTAGATGCTGGCAAAAAGAGGCGCTGGCGGCCCTCCCCCTCTCTTACAAAGCATGAAGCGTTTCCAGTGGAACGTATGGAACTTCTCTACGACCGCCATCATTCAAATCTCGCTCACTCAATTAAAACGGAGATTGAAACCGAGACCCCAGAAACAGAAGTGCTTCTCCAGCTAATAGATCTAAATAACCCCTGGGACTTCCAAGAAGTTTATGGCGCCTTATTCGACTTTGCGCGCAATTATGAATTTGACGAAGAACGTGAGGACTATCATGTTCACCTCACAACAGGCACACATGTTGCGCAAATTTGCTGGTTTCTTTTAACCGAGTCTCGCCACATTCCAGCTCGTCTTTTACAAACGGCTCCCCCACGAAAAGAAGAACACGGTCCTGAAGGCCAGATTAATATAGTTGATTTGGACCTTTCCAAATATAATGCCCTACAACAACGCTTCGACCTCATCTCTGATGAGTATAACGCTTTACTAAAAGCCGGGATAAATACCAGAAACAAAGAATTCAACCAACTGATAGAAAGAATAGAATTGGTCGCAACTACAACGGATGCGCCTTTACTTTTACTTGGTGCGACCGGCACCGGAAAATCTGAGCTTGCAGAACGCATCTATGAACTCAAACTCCAACGCCGCCGCGTTAAGGGGAGGTTTATCCATGTAAACTGCTCAACCCTTAAGGGGGAACGAGCGATGTCTAATCTGTTTGGCCATCGCCGCGGCGCCTTTGCAGGAGCACCTACTGATCGCAAGGGCCTACTGAGAGAAGCTGATGGCGGGATTCTTTTCCTCGACGAGATTGATGAACTGGGGCAAGATGAGCAAGCTATGATTTTACATGCTATTGAGACAGGTAAGTTCTTCCCTCTTGGTTCCGATCACGAAATCACCAGCAAATTTCAACTAATTGCTGGCGCCAATCGAGACCTTGGGAAGCTGGTCTCTAAAGGCTTATTTAGGCCTGACCTATTTGCTCGTTTAAATTTATGGACCTTTAGTTTGCCCGCATTGCAAGATAGGCGAGAAGACATAGAACCCAACATTGAGTTTGAGCTAAGCAAAGCAGAACAAAGCTTAGGGGTTAAAGTCGGATTTAATGCTGACGCGACTAAGAAATACATTCGCTTTGCAACAGATCCAGCAACATTGTGGCCTGGCAACTTTCGAGACCTTGGGGCTTCTGTACAACGCCTGTGTACTTTGGCACCGCGAGGCCGTGTAACGTTGTCTATGGTTGAGAAAGAAATCAATTCTTTACAGTATCAATGGGCCAGCGCAGAAGATAATGAAGACGACAAAATTGTACGACAATTCTTAGGCTCAGAAGCTGATAAAATTGACCCATTTGATATCGTTCAATTGGCCACGGTCATTCGGACGTGCCAGCGAAGCCAATCCTTAAGCGCTGCAGGGCGCACACTTTTTTCCGCTTCTCGAGCTGCAAAGAGCACACGCAATGATGCAGACCGTTTAAGAAAATATCTTGAAAAATTCTCATTAAAATGGGGGGATTTTAATCAGTGAAAGAGGCATGTGGTGCAAGACTAACACCCCTTCCTTTCTTATGACTGCATTCCCCCCCAGCGCACTGCAAGAAGAAAGATGCATCATTTTAAATTTAGCTTGAATCACTTGACGGCAATTTATTGACTGCCGTCAAGTTCGATAGTATTTAACTCTCTAATTCTACTCTTTGGTATATTTTTCACCAACCCGACCAATAATCGATTTATAAAATCCATTCACTATCTCATCAGCTTTAGCGCTCTCAACACCTTTGGGATCGTATACGCTGCTCCAGGTCAACTTTGCACGATTGTTTCCAAGATCCTCTACTCGCACCTGTCCTACATAGTTCTTTAAAGGGAGTGGA
>CAXIDO010000265.1:0-4256 GCA_964022745.1 uncultured Methyloligella sp.
AACATTGGTCGCAGTGAAGTGCGACGAGAGACCGTACTTAAAGCGTTAGAGCTTGGGTTAGAAGCACTGAATTCACAAAGTTAAAACAAAGAAGTGCTTAAAGAATTTTCGATGTTTTTTTTAATGTATTAGCTCTGTTTTCAAAACTTTTGGCATATGTCCTAAATGCTTTATCAAACATGCCACCTAGAAGTTTTTCCATCATCCAATTTTTGAACTCATAGTCTATAGAGAAATGAATATCTGTACTTGTTTCATTAACTGGCACAAACCGCCATTTGTTTTTCATATATTTAAAGGGGCCGTTTATATTTTCTGATGTGATAATGTTACTTGCTTTGTCCAGCATTACCTTAGAGCGAAATACTTCTCGGATGGCTTTAAAGCCTACTGTCATGTCAGCTTCTAGAAGTTGCACCCCTTCCATGGGGCTATCTGCTTTAGAGAGAACTTTTAAGTCTTCGCAAAGTTCTAAAAATTCAGGGTATTTTTCAACATCTGCTACAATGTCGTACATCACATCGCATTCATGTTGGACGCGGTGAACTGTTTCAAACTTAGGCATTTATGGGTCTTTATTAGCTTTTAATAACGATAGTCGTGCTGGTCCTTTCGAACCAGCACTATTTTCTAGCATTATAAAGCGTGAGCTCCAACTTTTTTAGCGCGTGCTTGTTTTAATTCCTCAAAATCTTCACCTGCATGATGGGACGAGCGAGTGAGAGGTGTACAAGAGGCTTTTAAGAAGCCTTTAGAATATGCGATTTGCTCAAGAGATTTAAACTCTTCTGGGGTGAGAAATTTAGCAATTGGTGCGTGCTTAAGTGTTGGCTGCAAATATTGCCCAACAGTAAGAAAATCGACATCAGCACTTCTAAGATCATCCATAAGTTGGAGGATTTCTTTTCTTTCTTCACCAAGGCCAACCATGATACCTGATTTGGTAAAAATCAGTGGGTCTATTTCTTTAACCTTTTGTAAAAGCCGAATTGAGTGGAAATAACGAGCGCCTGGGCGAATGTCTAGATATAAACGCGGCACTGTCTCTAAATTGTGATTGAACACATCTGGTTTGGCTTCCACTACAACTTCTAACGCGCCTTCTTTGCGCAAGAAGTCAGGCGTTAAAATTTCTATGCTTGTTGACGGCGCTGCTTTTCTAATCGACGTGATAACTTCAGCAAAATGCTGAGCGCCGCCGTCAGCCAGGTCATCTCTATCAACAGATGTGATAACAACATGATTGAGGCCTAATTTTGCAACGGCGTCTGCTACTCTATTTGGCTCTTCTTTATCTAGTGCTAGAGGCAGGCCAGTTCGCACATTACAAAAAGCACATGCTCTGGTGCAAATTTCGCCCATGATCATCATAGTGGCGTGGCGCTTTTCCCAGCATTCACCGATGTTTGGGCAAGCAGCTTCTTCACAGACCGTTGTGAGCTTATGTTCTTTTACGATGTCTCGAGTGGTTTGATAATCTTTAGAGCCAGGTGCTTTCACCCGTATCCAGTCTGGTTTGCGTAATGGCGTTGAGACCGGGTTATTGCGTTTCTCTGGATGGCGAATTGGCTGTTTTTCAGCAGTTGTTTTGTTTTGCTGCTTTTTATTATCAATAAGAGTTACCATTCGGGGCAATCATCCTTTTGTGCATAGAAGTTTGTGTATAGAGCTTATGTATTGTTAATCTTCTTTTTCGTTAATTTTTTGAATTTGGGTGCTTTTTATCTATTAAGGCCATGCTTTTAGACGTTAGGCTTTTATTCAAAAATTTTAAAAGATTGAACGTTTGCTAAGACTTATAGTCTATCTTCTCAAAGACTATAGTCTTAAAGGTCGTTATTTAATATCAGCTTTTAGGTCAAATGGCTATAAAACATGTACCTAAAGTCGAATAATGCGAGAATTTTATGAGTTCAATTTCTAGTCTAATGGATGGTCGAAATAACAATTTCAACCTGCTTCGTTTATTGGCTGCCTTTTTTATAGCTTACTATCATTGTTATTTCATGGCGCTGGGCCCTGAGATGGATGAAAAGGTCTATGTTGGCCTTTATGAACTCAGTCAAATTGCGCTTAATTTCTTTTTTATTACCAGTGGTTTTTTAATTGCTCTTAGTTTTACACGGCGCTCTTCGCTTCTCTCATATTTTGTTGCCAGGGTCTTGCGGCTTATTCCCGGGATCTTTGTTCTTTCTTTGTTGATTTGTTTTGTTATGGGTCCTCTTGTGACGAGTGTTTCTCTTAGTTCTTATTTCTCGTCTTTAGATAGCTGGGTTTATGTTCCGCTTACAACAGCGCTTCAGCCAGATAGAACTTTGCCAGGTGTTTTCACGAACAACCTTAATCCAAATGAGATTGACGCAGCGCTTTGGACGCTTCGATATGAAATGATTTGTTATGTCGGGTTAGCAGCGCTGGGGATGCTTGGACTTTTAACTGATCGGATTAAATTTGGTTTTGTTACCCTTGGGGTTTTATTGGCTTTTCTATGTATTACTTTTTTTACTAACCTTCGAGACATAGCCGCGATCAATCATCTTGTGCATTTTGGTCTGAGTTTTTATATGGGTACTTTGGCGTTTGTTTATAAAGATAAGATTCCATTGCATTGGCTGATTGCTGTTGTTTTATCCGTTTGTGCTTTGTTGATGTATATCTATTTGCCGCGCTCGATTGCTGAACCATTTATCATTTTAGCAACCGCTTATTTTGTTTTTTGGCTGGCTTATGTACCACGTGGGTTTTTGCTCGAATTTAATAGGCTTGGTGATTATTCTTACGGCGTTTATATTTATCACTACCCAATCGAACAATTGCTCATTCATTATATTTGTTGCTTTACGCCATTTACTTTGTTCCTAATTGCATTACCACTAAGTTTAATTTGTGCGGTAATTTCCTGGACGTTGATTGAAAAACCTAGCCTTGCGTTGCTTCCACGAATGAAACGTGCAGCTGTTGCTCAACCCAGCTAATTTAGACCAGAAGTGATATGACTTTTCCTTTTACATTAAAACCATCATTGCTCTCTTATATGGAGGGGAGAAATAATAATTTTAATTTGCTCCGCATGATTGGGGCATTAACGATTATGTTTGCTCATGCCATGTTTATCACGATTGGCGATGATATTAATTTTGAGACTTATCCTGTTAAATACACACTTGGGATTACCACGCTCAATTTGTTTTTTGTTCTCTCTGGTATGTTGGTGACTGCCAGTTGGATGAAGCACTCTGATGTAATTACTTATGCTGTTTCTCGCGTGATGCGCATAATTCCGGGGTTGATGGTTGTTTCGTTTGTTCTGCCCTTTCTATTAGGACCTTTTGTAACAAAACTTCCTTTGAGCGAATATTTCTCTGATCCAACTGTATGGTTTTACTGGCCTGCTACGACTTTATTAAATCCTGATATGACGTTACCCGGTGTCTATGAGGGGATGCCGAATGATGCGGTGATTAATGCACCCTTGTGGACGCTTCGTTATGAGGCTTTACTGTATGCTGGTGTGGCCTTTATTGGTTTGTTGGGCTTGTTACATGTGAGGTCACGTTTTTTAATTTTTGCTGGAGTTGCTCTTTGTGTTTATTTTGGAGTGACCCATTTAACGTCTTTGCGCTCTATAGCTGCGGTTGATCACCTTATGCATTTTGGCTATGCGTTTTTGGTTGGTAGTGCCTTTCATATTTTCAGAGACAAAGTTTCGCTTGATCTTCGGCTTGGTTTCTTAGGGCTTGGGCTAGCGCTTTTTGTTGTTTGGATGTTTGGATTAGAGATGGGTGAATTTTTGCTCATTCCGTCAGCTGCAATATTAGGATGCTGGCTTGCCTATGTTCCTGGCGGAGTTATTCGCTATTATAATGGACTTGGGGATTATTCTTATGGACTTTACATTTGGCACTACCCTATTGAGCAGCTGTTCTGCCAAATCTATGGAAGCATAACTCCTTTTAATTTGTTCTTGGTGAGTTTACCGCTTGCTTTGTTCGCTGCTATTCTTTCTTGGCATTATATTGAGCGCCCTCCTCTACCCAGTATAAAATTAGTTGTCGGTTTTTTTAAAGCATTTCAGAGCAAAGGTCTTAGGTCATAAAATAAGCTGCGAGATATTTCATCTTGCAGCTTTTTAATTCTTCTTATTTAAGTTTTAGAAATGAAGTGCTCTGCCGTATGCATTAAGCACACTTTCGTGCATAATCTCTGAAAGCGTTGGATGCGGGTGAATCGTCAGTGCAATATCTTCGGCATCACAA
>CAXIDO010000266.1:0-4220 GCA_964022745.1 uncultured Methyloligella sp.
CTGGCCTCACTTTAAATTTTCGATTATTTTTACTGATCGGAAAGTAAGATTATAGCGATAAGCCCCAGTAAGCTCATGCTGCCCCTCCTTTAATTTATCAATGCCGTGATAGGCAAGACGAGACGCATCCCCCCATACAACAACATCACCGTGAGCAAGCTGTGTTCTTAAAGGTTTATCAGATCGTTTTAGGCCACCAAATAAAAATTTGGCCGGTAAGCCTAGAGAGACAGAAACAATGGGCTGAGAAAAATCATCCTCATCCTTGTCCTGATGCAAAGCCATCTTCGCCCCAGGCTCATAACGGTTGATCAAACAAGAATTAGGAGTGAAGCTAGAAAAACCAGACTTTTTGGCAGCTTTCTCTGCTAATGATGAAAATCCTAAAGGCATAGAAGGCCAGGCCATATTTGAAAGAGGGTCTAAATGATCATAGCGATAACCTCTTTTGTCAGTGATCCATCCTGCCAAACCGCAATTGGTCATAGCGACAGACATCTCCCCTCCACCCGGTGTCAACATATGACGAAAGGGAGCTTCACTTGATACAGAATGAATAGACTTCATAAACTCTTGTTCTGAAGAAAGAGCAAACGCATTTAATAAATAGGCTCCATCCTTAAGCTTTAAAATCCCATCATCAGTGCCTTCAAATAAATCTCTCTGCATGAACTCAAACTCTTTTGTTGTAATTAGTTTCAAAACAAGACTAACACAGCTCATTGGGCATCTGAAGCGCACTAAAATAGCGCGTTTGCATTGTGGGCAACTGAAGCACCACAAAAAAAGAATAGCCTTTGAGAAAGAGAATAAAAACTAACGACATGAAGAAGGAGTGACACCTCTTTGGTCTCAGGACATGGCGAAGCGCTTCGCCTAGCCCGGCGTGTACGCCGCCCCTCGGAGGCCCAAACGCCTAAGCGTTTGAAATAGCCGTGAGAGATACAAAAAGGCCGTGTAATCTTTTGAGGGATTACACGGCAAGGTTTTGCTGCTTCATAGATGAGGAGAGAGAGTTTTAAATCTTGTCCATTCAATTGGGGAAAGGTCAGATTAAAAATGGTCACCCCTCAAAGGAGATAATGCTTAATCAGAGGAGGTCGATTAAATGCATTGACCAGACAATGCCAAAGAAATATAATTTAGTAAAATGAATTATTAAAAAGGTAATAGATGCATTATATGCATCATAAAAATATGCATTTAAAAGAATTAGACGCAAATTTAATCGTTGTCCTGGACGCTCTTTTAATGGATGCAAGCGTGACCAAAGCAGCCGCTCGGCTCGGGCGAAGCCCCTCTGCTGTTAGTCATGCATTGGCCAACTTACGCTACATTTTCAATGATGAACTCTTTGTTCGAGCCGGCCAGCGCTTAGCCCCCACAGCCAGAGCAAAAGAGCTTGCCCCGTCAGTTCATATTATAGTCTCTGGTTTGGAAAGTCTGTTGCGAAGCAAAGAGCCATTTAACCCAGTAACGCAAGAACGCACATTTCGCTTTCACTGCCCAGAAATGGCAGAGCTTTATTTCCTACCCAAATTGCGCGCGCTTATTCAGACTGAAGCTCCAAACATTCACATTGAAAGAAGTGTTTCGAATACAGAAATTATGTATGAAAACCTAAGGCGCGGACAAACAGACTTTATACTCATTGAAAATGAAATCATGGAAGATATCGTTGATATGTCTTGGTTGAAACTCAGCGAAGAGCCATACATAACGCTTGTCAGTAAAAAGAGTGAATGGAAAGATAAAAAAATAACTTTAAAACATTTCCAGAATTTGCCTCATGTCATAACAGATCTATCAGGTAAAAAAGCCGGAGTTTTAGAACAGACATTTATTGAAAAAGGCTTAGAGAGGCAAAACCTACTCAAAGCATCATCGTCTTTAGCTGGTATACTAATGGCAATCGAAATGAGTGTTTTGGTGACCGTGCCCCATCTTCATGCCAGACTGTTGTTAAACCATGTTGCCGCTTCAGATGTAACTTTGCCATTTAAATTACCCAAAATGAACATCCAGCTTGGCTGGCATAGAAGCTTTGAGCGTGATGAATGTCACCAGTGGCTTAGAGAAAAAATAGAACTGTGCTTAAAAGAACCAGAACGTGCTTAGCGAGAATAGCCGATGAAAATAAACTGTCATTGCGAAAATATTACATTGGAGTTCAATAAAGAGAGTGATGAAATCGAGTCTCTAACTGAATGTAATTGTACGATTTGTAGACGCATTGGTGCACTTTGGATTTATTTTGAGCCATCTGAAGTCGTTATAACAACTAAATCTGAAGCGACGACTTCGTATTTAAGGTCTAACGGTGAAATAGCATTTCATCATTGTCCCAAATGCGGCTGTACAACCCATTATAAAACCACTGAAAAATGTTCGATAAACAAAATAGCCATAAATGGCAGGCTTTTAGAAATGAAAGACCGAGCAAAAATCAAGGTAAATAAATTTGATGGAGCAACCAGCTGGAAGTTTGTAGAGGAATGGCCAGAAAACTTAAATATTGAGACCTGATCCTATAGTGCGGGCTTTACAAAAGGGGGCACGGGTTTTGTGAAATTCAGGATGCTTTGAGGGCATCTGAATGCCAGACTTATTTTTAATGTGGGTCTAGACCCTAAAAAATAAACATTAAGAAGATTATTTTCTAAACTTCTTATTCCATTCCCTCTATAAGAGATCCAAATAATAAATAAATTTCCTGCAGATGAAGAGTTATAAAATCCTATGCGTTTCGTAGATTATAGTGCTGCAATTTTCGGTTTAATCTTTCTATTTCCAATTTTGGTCATTTTAGCCATTCTGATTAAATTGGATTCCAAAGGTCCTGCATTATTCAAACAACAAAGAGTTGGTAAAAATGGAATAATTTTCACCTGTTTGAAATTTCGAACAATGGCTGTTGGAACGAAACATGTGCCCACCCATCAATCAAGCACAAGCAGTATTACAAAAATCGGAAATATCTTGAGGCGTACAAAACTTGATGAGTTGCCGCAACTGATTAATGTATTGTTCGGCCAAATGGCACTTGTTGGACCAAGACCTGGTTTGCCTAATCATCAAGAACTAATCGAAGCGCGCATGAAAACAGGTGCATTGGATATCTTGCCAGGTATAACAGGGCTCTCTCAAATCGAAGGGATTGATATGTCGAAACCAACTCTTTTGGCCGAAAGAGATGGCGATTATGCGAAATCAAAAAACATCTTTTATGACATAAACATCATCATCAAGACCCTGGCCGCTATCGTAAATAAAAAATAAAAGTAAACAAAAAATCATCGCGTAAATATTCTTGCCACAAACCTTTTATATTCTGAACGGCTTTGAGAATTTCCAAAGTGATCTGGTTGCTTTGGAAAGAATCTGTGGCTTAAGGACCTAGGAAATTTAGAATTTTAGATCCTTAGAATTTCATTTAAAAATTAATTGTTATCTAAAATTTACGAAGAAGGAGTATTGCCCATTCTGGGCAATAGGACATGATGCCATGAGCGTCCGGTGCTTAGCACCGCCCCTTCGGAGGCCTGTTGCCATAGCGACAGACTAGCCGTGAGAAAGAAAAAAGCATGTTTACCCGGGTATTTGAATTCTTTGAGAAAATAATTGATCCACTTACTGTGGCAAAAAATCCAGCCCCACCAAGAGGGTTAAAGGAATTTTATAAATATTTTCTTGTGCAAATCTGGCCCTTGATTTCTGTTGCTTGTGTTGTCTCGGCCATAGGTGCATTTATCGACGCGATGCTTCCGGTGACCATTGGCTGGTTGGTCGATTTATTTAGCAAAACAAGCACCGAAACTGTTTGGCAAGATGGCAAAGGTATATTTTTAATTATTCTGGCAATTGTAATTATTCGCCCGCTAATTGGGTATATAGAATTGCTTATTTCACTTCATGCTCAATTTCCAGGTTTCACCAATTTAATAAGGTGGCAAAGTCACCATCATGTGTCTCGCCAATCTCTGCATTTTTTTCAAAGTGATTTCGCAGGAAGAATAGCCAATAAAGTAATGCAAACTGGAATGGCGTTGCGAGCCTCTGTCATGTCAGTTCAAGACAGCATTTGGTACGTGGTGGCCTTTATTCTTTCAGCGCTCTTCTTCATGGGGAATGCGTCGATTTATTTAACCATTCCAATTTTACTATGGTTAGGAACTTATCTCAGTATCCTTGGTTATTTCTTGCCGCGTATAAGAAAGCAA
>CAXIDO010000267.1:0-4212 GCA_964022745.1 uncultured Methyloligella sp.
ACCATCATACAACGTCTTCATAAGCATCGGAACGCCGCCAGCATCATACATGTCTTTTGCAACATATTTTCCACCTGGCTTTAGATCAGCAATATAAGGCGTTTTTTTGAAGATTTCTGCCACATCAAATAAATCAAATTCAATTCCAGCTTCATGAGCAATCGCAGGCAAATGCAAAGCACCATTCGTAGAGCCACCAGTGGCCGCCACAACCGTCGCCGCATTCTCTAATGATTTAAGCGTCACGATGTCACGAGGGCGGATACCAAGTTGAATAAGTTCCATCACTTGTCGGCCAGAAGCCTCAGCATATTGATCACGGCTTTCATAAGGCGCCGGGGCACCAGAAGAACTAGGTAGCGCAAGGCCCATCGCTTCAGACACACACGCCATTGTATTCGCTGTAAACTGACCACCACAAGAACCAGCACTTGGACAAGCCACACATTCAAGGTCATGAAGGTCTTTAGAACTCATCTTACCTGATGAGTGCTGACCAACACCTTCAAACACATCAACCACAGTCACGTCTTTGCCCTTAAACCGACCAGGCAAAATAGAGCCACCATACATAAAGACACTCGGCACATTAAGACGTACCATAGACATCATCATGCCCGGCAAGGATTTATCACAGCCAGCGAGGCCAACCAAACCATCGTAACAATGGCCGCGCATGGTCAATTCAATAGAGTCAGCAATGACTTCACGAGAGACCAAAGAAGATTTCATTCCCTGGTGCCCCATGGCAATGCCATCTGTCACAGTAATCGTACAAAACTCACGAGGCGTACCCTTAGCCTCTTGAACACCAGCTTTCGCTGCTTGAGCTTGACGCATAAGAGAAATGTTACAAGGAGCAGCCTCATTCCAGCAAGAAGCAACCCCCACAAATGGACGATGAATCTCTTCTTCAGTTAAACCCATCGCATAATAATATGAACGGTGAGGCGCCCGATCAGGGCCTTCAGTTACATGGCGACTGGGTAATTTAGATTTATCAAATGGTTTCGCGTCCATAAACTCTCTCAAATTCTTCTAAAGTGGTAAAATAAACTTGTTATTCATTAGCATTTTTGTGCCGATTTAAAAATGGCATATTAGCGCCGATTAGCTGAATTCATAGCGTAAAAAGTCACCTCAAGCAAAGACCCTCAAAGTCCCACCTAAAAGTAAGCGATTAAACAACGAACTATGTGCTAAAAGCTACCAAAAATCCCGCCAAGTTTCAGCTGAATATGCCAAGCCTCAGCCAAATATAATGTGCCATCTCAGTATAGGGAATAATCCCAAATAACAAATCCAAAACTTTTCTTCCACTACAGATAAAATATGGAACCTTATTGTGGCACAAACGCGGCAATTTGGCCTCTATAAGTGACAAAATAGCCACAAATATGTAATCACAATGAAACAAGGATGACACACAAAAAATATAAGAAAAACCATAAGTATAAAGACAAAATGAACTTTTTTGCCATTCAAAGAGACATATACACAGGCCGGAGCCAAAGTATTAAAATGAGTTTACCAAATAACAAAAATTCTTGATTGCAAATTATGCAGTTCAATTCTTTGCAAATTTCACTTATATTTCGCTGTCTCGGCATAACAGCCATTCAATGGGAGAACAACAAATGAATGATCAACCAAACAGCCATCTCGGCCAACCACTCGATATAGATTGGGCCGGTAAGGGCACAAATTATATAGGCCTTGGCTTTAAGGTCTTTTTTCTAAAAATCATCACCCTATTCATTTATCATTTTTGGGGAAAAACCGAGGTCCGTAAAAAATTATGGAACCATGTACGCCTGAATAATGAACCTCTCGAATATACCGGCACAGGTATGGAGTTGTTCTTAGGCTTCTTAATTACTATGTTGGTTGTTTTCGTGCCCGCCATCCTTGCTATCATGGGGCTAGCTTTCGTTTTTGGTCCAGAGAGCACAGAATACATCATCGGCGTACTCTGCCTTTATGTTGTGTTTCTATACCTCATCGGTGTCGCCATTTACAGCGCCCATAAATATCGCCTCTCCCGTACACAATGGCGTGGCATCCGTGGTTCACTTAATGGCTCTAAATGGAAATATGGCTGGGCAATGTTCTGGACAACAATCGTTGTCATTTTCTCATTAGGTCTGGCAGCACCATGGCAGAGCATAAAATTACAAAAAATCATAACCGATGACACCCACTTTGGTGAAACACCAATGAACTTCTCCGGTAAAACCCGTGATATCTTCAAATTCTACATCATTCCATGGATCGCCTTCCTAGCCGGCCTTGGTGTTCTTTACATCTTAATCGAACCCCTGTTCACACAAATAATGGCACTCCAATTAAGCGGAGCACCTGTAGACCCATCAAAAATATTCATCATCCAATTAAAAATGATTGGGTATTACATAGGTTTCATCCTTGTGATGTCAGTTATCTATGCCTGGTATCAATCAAAGTTCTACAACTACGTTGCTGAGAAAACTCAATTCTCTAACGGGTCATTTGACTTAAAAACAACAGGTCCTGGCATCATGTGGCTTGTAATCAGCAACTTCTTTATTGTTGCTTTATCACTTGGCATCTTAGCACCAGTCGCAACCGCCCGCTTCTTTGGCTATATCGTCGGAAACCTTTCCTTTAACGGAAATGTTGATCTAGCAGCAATCGAACAAAGCCAGCAGCCTTTGAGCAAAACAGGCGAAGGCCTAGCCGAAGGTTTTGATGTTAGCACTTTCTAAAATTAAATTTACATGACAAAATTCATGGCCTGGATTAATTATAATTCAGGCCATATTTCTATTCGTAAATAAATTCTAGCCTACTTGAGTGATTTAAAATTTAATCTATCAAAAAGCTCAGAGTGCAAAGAATATAAGCCTCAATACGGTTGCAAGTAGATAACTGAAGTGCCAAGAAGAAAAGTAGCTATACGAAGTAGGAGCTCAGCCCATTTCGGGCTGGGGGGACATGGTGTAACGCCAGTGAAGCCCGGCGCTTAGCGCCGCACCCCGTAGGCTCAAACGCGATAGCGTTTGAAATAGCCGTGAGAGAAAAAAGAGCATCAAGAATGAGCATACGCCAAAAATGGAACGGCCGCTGGAATGATGGCAAAACTGCCAATTCTCATGAAGTTCAAATTGAACTCCACGAAGACAGCCTAAGGTTCGATATAAAAAATCCGACCTCTTCACAAGAGACCATGCCCGAGTTTTGGCAATATGATAAAATTCATAGCCCGACACCAATTAAACCAAGCTCAGACCACGTCCTCCTCACCTACGAAAAAAGAGAAGGACAAAGGCTATTTATTGATCACCCCGATTTTGCTAAGCGCATCCTGGATTTCGCTCCAAATGTCACTGCTGGCAAACACACCTGGCACTTACTTAAATGGCCACTCGGCATGGCAGGGGCCATGGTACTTTTTTGGGTCCTCACTTTTTTCAATATTATTAGTCCAGCCAAATACATCGCAAACCTACTGCCAGATAACACCAGAGTGTCCCTTGGCAAAGGCGTGGTCAAAACCGTTCAAAGAAAAAATAAAGTTTGCAGCACCCCTGAAGGGACAAAAGCTTTCAATAAACTCATTACAAGATTAAACCAAGGTCTAGATAAAAAACAAAACTTTGATATCAAAATCGTTGATCTAAGTTATGAAAACGCATTCGCCGCTCCTGGTGACCAGATTATCATGTCTGGAAAGTTGATCCGCAACGCAAATTCAGCAGATGAGGTCGCCGGTGTCTTAGCTCATGAAATGGGGCACGCCGTTAAACTTCATCCGGAAACAAATATAGTCAGAGCACTAGGTATCATGGCAGCACTCCAACTGTTCACAGCCGGCGAATCTGGCGCCTTCGGAGAACTGGCCTTTTTCCTCGTTCAATCTGGCTACAGCCGCCAGGCAGAAACCGAGGCAGACCAGTTTGCATCTCAAGTTTTAAGTCAATCAAACATAGATACACGTCCCCTAGCTGGCTTTTTCGAACGGATCATCAAACAAAGAAAAGTAAAACTTGATGAAGGTAAGAAAAACACTCAAAAGAAAGAGAAAGAAAAAAACTCGAAACCAGCTAAGGTCGACACTACCGATACAGCAGATGGCAGGTCTCTCATGGAATGGATCAGTTCTCACCCCGCCACAAATAAACGGATAGAATTTTTCAATAAATCTAAAATTTCAACAACCCCTGAAATCCTCAA
>CAXIDO010000268.1:0-4210 GCA_964022745.1 uncultured Methyloligella sp.
ACGTTTAATCTCTCCGCGACGCTCTGCTAAGAGCTTTTCTTTCAAGCCACCGATTGGTAATACACGGCCACGTAATGTGATCTCACCTGTCATAGCGACATCTTTTTTAATCGGAATGCCGGTCATGATCGAAATGATTGCTGTGATCATTGCGACACCTGCTGATGGTCCATCTTTAGGTGTTGCGCCTTCTGGCACGTGTACGTGAATGTCTTTGCGTTCAAACAAAGGTGGTTCAATGCCAAAATCAACAGAGCGAGACCGCACATAGGCACTAGCCGCCTGGATTGATTCTTTCATTACATCACGTAAATTACCAGTAACTGACATTTTGCCTTTACCAGGCATCATCACGCCTTCAACGGTCAATAGTTCGCCGCCAACTTCTGTCCAAGCCAGGCCAGTTACAACACCGACCATGTCCTCGCCTTCAGTTTCACCAAAGCGATACTTCGCAACGCCGAGGTAATCATTCAGATTTTCATCTGTGACATTCACTGTCGTCACATCATCTTTCGTCATGATTTCTTTCACAGCTTTACGTGCCAGGTTAGAAATCTCACGCTCAAGATTACGGACACCAGCTTCACGTGTGTAGCTGCGGATCATTAATTGCAGACCTTTGTCATCGATGCTCCATTCGCTTTCTTCTAAGCCGTGGGCTGTCATTGATGCTGGAATCAAGTGACGTCTTGCAATTTCAACTTTTTCATCTTCCGTATAACCAGCAAGACGTATGATTTCCATACGGTCCATCAAGGCTGGTGGTATGTTCAATGAGTTGGCTGTTGTTACGAACATGACGTTTGAAAGGTCATAATCGACTTCAAGATAGTGATCACCAAAAGTTCCATTTTGTTCTGGGTCTAGCACTTCAAGTAATGCTGACGCTGGGTCACCTCTGAAATCCTGTCCCATTTTATCAATCTCATCGAGAAGGAATAATGGATTGGTTTTCTTGGCTTTTTTCATAGACTGGATGACTTTACCAGGCATTGAGCCAATGTAAGTTCTTCTGTGTCCACGAATTTCAGCTTCATCACGTACACCGCCAAGGGACATGCGAACAAATTCACGCCCAGTTGCTTTGGCGATTGATTTACCCAAAGATGTTTTACCAACACCTGGAGGGCCAACAAGACAAAGGATTGGACCCTTTAATTTATTAGTGCGCTGTTGCACTGCTAAATATTCAAGGATGCGTTCTTTAACTTTTTCAAGGCCGTAATGTTCTTCATCAAGCACATTTTGGGCTTCATCCAGATCACGTTTAATACGTCCCTTTGTGCCCCATGGAATTGAAAGCAACCATTCAAGATAGTTACGAACAACTGTGGCTTCAGCAGACATTGGGCTCATTTGGCGCAATTTTTTAATTTCAGCCAGAGCTTTTTCACGTGCCTCTTTTGAAAGCTTAGTTTCTTCAATTTTATCTTCAAATTCGCTGATGTCATCACGTTCGTCTGAATCACCCAGCTCTTTTTGAATGGCCTTCATTTGCTCATTCAAATAATATTCACGCTGAGTTTTTTCCATCTGACGTTTTACACGAGAGCGAATTTTCTTCTCGACTTGCAGAACTGAAATTTCACTTTCCATGAAAGTAAAGACGCGCTCCAAGCGGTCAGAGACTGATGTCACTTCCAGAATTTCTTGCTTTTCAGAAATCTTAACTGCCAAATGTGAGGCAATGGTATCAGCTAGTTTTGAGTAATCATCAATTTGATTAACTGAGCCGATTACTTCAGGTGAAATCTTTTTGTTTAGTTTCACATAGCTTTCAAATTGAGTGATCGCAGAGCGAGCAAGCGCTTCAATTTCATCGCTTTCTTCTGTGCCTTCATCAATTGTTTCAATTTCAGCTTCGAAATAATCATCATTTTCAACATAGTCTTTGACGATTGCACGACTGCTACCTTCGACCAGCACTTTTACTGTGCCATCTGGTAATTTTAGAAGCTGTAGAACAGTTGCTAATGTGCCTGTTGTGTAAATTTGGTCTGTTTCAGGATCATCATCGCTGGCATTCTTTTGCGCTACTAACAAGATTTGCTTGTCAGTTCTCATTACTTCTTCAAGTGCATTGATTGATTTTTCCCGGCCAACAAAAAGTGGCACGATCATATAGGGAAAGACAACGATGTCACGAAGTGGCAGAACTGGATATACTCCATCTTGCGCTTCTTCTTGTGTGTTTTCTGTTTCATCTGTCATGATAAAATCTCGGCCTTTCCGTATGCCCTATTGGGCGGCATTATGAGCCCCATTTGGGCAAATTCTTAAAACATTGCAGGCGAAGTACTGCATTGTTTTCCATACAGTATACACCAACCTTATAATATATGGTTGGTCTTCATTTCTAATCAAGCTTATTCATTAAAATAGTGCGGTATTGACGCTCTAAATTGATACTATGGTGCTGTTTTAAACAGTTTTCCGCTTTGATTAGATCGTAACTAATCTCATTCTTTCAAGACTACATGATTCATTCCAAAGCCATGTGTTCTTAAATAGGCGATTTTATAAAAATGGGATATTTCCCCAATAAATCAAGGTAAGTTGACTTTTAGAGCTTAATTTTAGGATTTTCAGTAAGGAGATGAATGTATTTAATTCTTTTTGTCTTAAGTAAATTGCGTATTGCTTTGCGCTATTTTGATCTTTGGAAACAAATAAAGAGCAAAGTTATTATTCAACTTCGCCCTTTAATTCTGTTAATTTTAGTTTTCAGCTAGATCTATGCGCTTGTTGGCGCTTCGTCTGCTGCTGCGGTTCTTTCCGCATAGATTTTCAATGGTTTTGCCTGTCCATCTACAACTTCTGGACTGATAACGATTTCTTCTACGCCATCTAGCTCAGGCAGTTCGAACATTGTCTCTAGAAGGATACCTTCCATGATTGAACGAAGGCCACGAGCACCTGTTTTACGTTCAATTGCTTTACGTGCAATGCCTGACAATGCTTCATCTGAGAATGTTAGTTGTAGGTCTTCCATTTCAAATAAGCGCTGATATTGCTTCACAAGAGCATTTTTAGGCTCTGTTAAGATTTTCACCAGTGCTGCTTCATCCAGGTCTTCTAATGTTGCGAGAACAGGTACACGGCCGATAAATTCTGGGATCAGACCAAAACGTAAGAGATCTTCTGGCTCGACTGCTTTTAACAATTCGCCTGTTTTGCGTTCATCTTCTGATTCGACACTGGCACCAAAGCCAATTGATGTTGAACGTCCACGATCTGCAATGATTTTCTCCAGACCGGCAAAGGCCCCACCACATATAAATAGAATGTTTGTGGTATCGACTTGCAAGAATTCTTGCTGAGGATGCTTGCGTCCACCTTGAGGAGGAACACTTGCAACAGTGCCTTCCATGATTTTCAACAATGCTTGTTGCACACCTTCACCAGAAACGTCGCGTGTGATTGATGGATTGTCTGCTTTACGGCTGATTTTATCAACTTCGTCAATATAGACGATGCCGCGCTGAGCACGCTCAACATTGTAATCCGCAGCTTGAAGAAGTTTAAGGATGATATTTTCAACATCCTCACCGACATAACCGGCTTCTGTTAATGTTGTTGCATCTGCCATTGTAAATGGAACATCAAGGATGCGCGCTAAAGTTTGCGCTAGTAGCGTTTTACCACAACCTGTAGGGCCAATCAGAAGAATGTTTGATTTGGCTAGTTCTACATCAGCGTTTTTCTGGCCATGGTTCAAACGTTTATAGTGATTGTGTACGGCAACTGATAGAACTCGTTTTGCATGGGGCTGTCCAATGACATAGTCATTTAACACATTGCAAATTTCTTGAGGTGTTGGCACGCCATCGTTAGACTTCACAAGAGAAGTTTTGTTCTCTTCTCTGATTATGTCCATACATAACTCGACACACTCATCACAAATGAACACAGTTGGGCCCGCAATCAGCTTTCTAACTTCATGCTGACTCTTGCCACAAAAGGAACAATAGAGAGTATTTTTCGATTCACTTGAGCTCATGCTTTAACCTGTTTTCTAATTAGACTTGTCTATGACTATAAAACCAAAGTCTATCCAAAGCCTTAAACTAATTTTTATTGTTCTTATAAATTCATATTCAACTTTGGCCCTTTAAAGGCAGTTTGCCAGAATATAAGAACAGAATCTAATTTAAACGTCCATAGTTGATGTATCAATATCTAACATGTGTAGAACGTAACACTGTAT
>CAXIDO010000269.1:0-4197 GCA_964022745.1 uncultured Methyloligella sp.
CTATTGTTTGCAAGCGGCGTAACTGGTTCAGAAATCAAACGTTGGGGCGTCGGAATTAACCAATGGGTTGATGCAGCAGCCATGCAAGTTTATGTGAAATATACTCACATGGAATTTGATGTTGATGCAGTCGCAGGATCAACAGCAGCACCTCTCGCAGCTGGCATTGAAGACTGGAATGAAGTCGCAGTTGGCGCTGTGTTATTCTTCTAGAAGCATCTCAAATCAACCGCTCTAATTCAATTAGAGCGGTTACTCAAAATAAGTAAAACTATCAGAACTACATAAAGCCGGTTTCTCTATTAGTTCTTCCCTATATCCTATTCTCCTGGATTTGAGCTGATAGAGAAAGTTGCAAGCTAATCCTAAGCTTGTTCGGGCTGGCTGATACTACTCGACCTAGTATCAGCCAGTTTATAAAAAACTGCTCTCCAATCTGTTCCAAGTGCGTATCAAATAAAAAAATCACACCCAAACAAACGTAACTAAAGCGAGGAACTGATGCCCTCAAACTCATCTACTCTAAACAGTACTAACGCGCACAATTATCATCAATATAACGACGATCAAAATCACTCGTATGACCAAGAGCCTCCTATTCGAACAGTTTTAACAGACGACAAACTTAAAACTGTAAAACATGAAGATTTCCAATTTGAAGGCAAAGAAGCATCCTTTGTGATGGCCTTCATTTCTCCGAATGTCAATTTTCAAGACGTCGTCACAGCACTTAAGAGATATACATCTCAAACAAAACTGATAGCCACAACAACTGCCGGTGAACTATATTCTTCAGGCGACAGTTCTATTTATTGCAATACCCCAGAAAACTGGCGCTCAGTAGTCTTACAAATATTTTCTCCAGATATGTTTGAAAAGGTAGAAACTTTTTCAGTACCTCTATTTTGTGAAGACCTACGCTCGGGTGACACCATTCAAGATCACTCAAACCGTATTGAAAAAATTTCTGGGGCCTTAAGGCAAGTCAACCCAACCTTTGATATAAATTCAAAAGATACCTTCGCCCTAACCTATTTCGAAGGAATATCATATTCTGAAAATTTTTTCATGGAGGCGGTCTATAAAACCAATAAATTCCCATGTCTTTTCCTCGGCGGGTCAGCCGGAGGAAAACTAGATTTCATATCAACAAAACTCTTTGATGGACAACAAACACTGGAAAATCACGCTGTCGTAACATTTATAAAACTAGCTAAAGGTCAACGTTACAGCGTTATGAAAAGTCATAACTTTCAGGAAACCGAACATCATTTTGTAGTTGTTGATTCTGACAGTGACAAACGGACAGTTAGCTCAGTTATAAATCCAAAGACAGGTAAAACAATTTCACTTGTAAAAGCGCTTTCAGAAAGTTTGAATGTATCCCCAGATCAATTACAAGAAAAATTATTGGACAAAACATGCGGTGTAAAAATTGGTTCAGAAATTTACGTACGTTCAATAGCAGCAGTCGACCATGAAAAAGAAATAATTACATTCTTCTGTGACATAGCTCGAGGAGATGAGCTTATATTACTAAACGCTACAAATTTCATTGATCACACTCAAAATGATATAAGTAAATTTCTAGAAGGAAAACCCACTCCTTCAGCCGTACTCATGAACGATTGCATCCTGAGAAGGTTAAACAATGCCAGCGACCTGCCTAAAGTAAACAACCTCTGGAACGCGCCAATAGCAGGCTTTTCAACATTCGGAGAATTGCTAGGTGTAAACCTCAATCAAACATTAGTCGCTTTAGTCTTATTTTCAAATGTTCGGGAAAATTATCATGACGAACTCGTTGATAATTTCCCAATTCATTATGCTAATTTTTATGAGTATTTTACACGACGAAAATTAAATCAGTTAGAAATTCTAAACAATATGCGCACAGATGTCGTCAACGATATTTCTCATTATTTGAATGGGTCAGAAGAGATCGGAGGGGTTATAAATGAAGTATCTAAATTTGGAAGTTTTATAGATAACATTCGCGATGCAATGAATAATGACAACAATGTCACCCAAGAAAATAAAATCGAAACAACAAATGAACTAAACGATAAATTCTCTAACGTCAGCCAATCTTTAAACTCTCTACGCCATGTACTTTCAATCATCGACAATATAACCGGTCAAACAAACTTACTAGCTCTCAACGCAACCATCGAAGCAGCAAGAGCAGGTGAAGCTGGCAAAGGTTTTAGTGTTGTCGCAGGTGAAGTTAAAAAACTTGCAAATGACACAAAAGAGTCTCTTGGCCAAACTCAAACATCAATTTCTAAAATAGAAAGTTCTTTAACAGAGCTTGGAAATATCATTAATATTACAAGTGAACAATCAACCAAAGAAGCCGAGTTCTATAAACATATCATAGATCGGGTAGAAGAAATCTTTGCACAAAATGAGAATATTGAAAACTCAATTGATGAACTATCAAAAATAAGTTCTTCTCACCGCGAAGGAGCCCTTAAAGCAAAAGAAAAAATTGAGTTTCTAAAAAAACTCGACAATTCAAATTAAAAGTAAATTACTACTTACTTAAATTGTCGCAATCAGAGATAAAGTTTAAAAGCTTTATCTCACTTCTCTTGAGCAAATCAATAGTAACTCAAAGACCAAGTTCAGACAATCCAGGATGATCATCAGGTCTTGGCCCCTGTGGCCAAAGAAACAGACGATCATTTTCCCCTATTGGTAAATCATTGATACTGGCATATCGTTCTTTCATCAGACCATGTTCATCAAAAACCCAATTTTCATTTCCATATGATCTAAACCAATTGTCACTATCATCACACCACTCATAAGCATAACGCACGGAAATCCTATTGTCTCGAAAAGCAAATAATTCCTTTATAAGTCGATACTCTTTTTCTTTAATCCATTTATCAGTTAAAAAGTTCTGAGCCTCAGTTCTGTTGGTAACAAAGTGCGATCTATTGCGCCACTTCGTATCAACTGTATAGGCCAAAGCCACCTTAGCAGGATCCCGGCCGTTCCAACCATCCTCAGCTAAACGAACTTTTTGTAGTGCTGTTTCCTCGTTAAATGGGGGAAGAGGCAGACGTTTTTCCATAATTAGTTTTCCTTGTGCAATTCTATATTATAAAAGTTTCATCCAAAAAACAATTATGGTTGCTGCTGAAGAAACAAAACCAAGCAACCTCTTCCCAAAATTTTTACCAGCTATTATATGATAAAAACTTCCCACTCATCTTCACTTCAATCCGGTCACCTTTTTCGTTCGGCACCTTGTCTACAGTCATATCAAAATCAATTGCACTCATAATTCCATCGCCACCCTTTTCCTGGATAAGCTGTTTTAACGTGTCACCATACACACCAACAATCTCGTAAAAACGATAGATACAAGGATCTGTTGGTACTGACTGATCAAACACCTTTGTTGGGTACTCTGCTAAAACAATTGCCGTATCTTGTGGCAAACCAAGATAACTCACAACCTTATCAGCCTTATCTCGAGGAAATGCATTCATCCCCAAACAAGCCGAGGTTGTAAAAACCTCTGACATGCCAATTTCTTCAGCTATCATCGCCCAACTAATTGAAGCATCTCGCTTCTTTTCCATAATCATTTCAGTTACATCAGCTTTGCTTAACATAGTCTTCCTCTTCTCTTGTGCTCTTAGCTGCCCCTTTCAACTGGCAACTGGTACCAACTTAGGTGTTGTATTTGTTTTCTCTTCTAATATTTGATTTTCTTTAGCAGGGTTGACACTCACAGGTTGACCAACACTCTCACCATCTTCCAGACGACCAGCCATTTCTTTCGACCGCCGCGCAAGAAAAGTCACAAGATGATTGCGAATTTTATAGTAACCTTCATCATGCACAATCTCAGCTCGGTCCCGTGGTCGTTCAATATCAACCACGACACTCTCTGCAATTCTGGCATAAGGTCCGTTGGTCATCAGCAAGATACGATCTGCAAGTAAAATAGCTTCATCAACATCATGAGTGATCATAAACACCGTCTGATCAGAACCAGACCAAATACGAATAAGCTCGTCCTGAATGGTACCCCGCGTCAAAGCATCGAGAGCGCCAAAAGGTTCATCAAGCAATAACAATTTAGGCTGAATAGCAAAGGCACGTGCAATAGAAACACGTTGTCTCATCCCTCCAGATAATTGAGATGGCTTTCTTTTCTCAGCTCCGTCCGCAAGCCCG
>CAXIDO010000270.1:0-4197 GCA_964022745.1 uncultured Methyloligella sp.
TGACATTTTAAATGATCCATTTCCTTGAGATAGGATTTTTAACTATCTTAAAATTTATGAATTTTGAGCTTTGAAGTGAGTTTTAATTTTCAAACTCTATTAAAGAAAGTTATAAATGTGAGGATACTTTTACCTCACATTCAAAATGTAGGTTCAGGCAGGGGCAACCCCTGCCTGATGTTCTTTAATATTGCACAACACCTCTGATACTTTCACCATGATGCATTAGGTCGAAGCCTTTGTTGATGTCTTCAAGTGGCATTTTGTGAGTGATCATTGGATCAATTTCAATTTTACCTTCCATATACCAATCAACGATTTTAGGTACATCTGTACGGCCACGAGCACCACCAAAGGCCGTTCCGCGCCAATTTCTACCTGTTACCAATTGGAAGGGTCGGGTTGAAATCTCTGCGCCAGCTGGAGCCACACCAATGATGATGCTTTCACCCCAGCCTTTGTGACAGGCTTCGAGGGCTGTGCGCATGACGCCTACATTGCCAGTTGCGTCAAATGTGTAATCAGCGCCGCCGCCATCAAGGCCGCCTCTGTTTGTCATATTTACAAGATGTGCTACGAGGTCGCCTTCGACTTCAGTTGGGTTTACAAAGTCTGTCATACCGAAGCGTTCGGCCATGGCTTTTTTAGAGTCATTAATGTCAACGCCAATGATGCGGTCTGCGCCAGCTAAGCGACAGCCTTGAACAACATTTAGGCCGATACCACCAAGTCCGAAGACGATGCAGCTAGAGCCAATTTCCACATCGGCTGTGTAAATGGCTGCGCCAACACCTGTTGTTACACCGCAACCGATGTAGCAAACGCTATCGAATGGAGCGTCTTCACGGATTTTTGCAAGTGAAATTTCTGGAAGGACTGTGTATTCAGAGAATGTTGAGCACCCCATATAGTGATAAATGGGTTCACCGCCGATTGAGAAACGTGATGTTCCATCCGGCATTACACCTCGACCTTGTGTAGCGCGAACTCTTTGGCAAAGATTGGTTTTTGGGTTTAGGCAGTATTCACATGTGCGGCATTCTGCTGTGTATAGAGGGATGACATGATCTCCCTTCTTGAGGCTTGTGACACCTGGCCCGGTGTCAACGACAATACCTGCACCTTCGTGACCAAGAATAGAGGGGAAAATCCCTTCCGGGTCATCTCCAGACAAAGTGAATGCATCTGTGTGGCATAGGCCAGTTGCTTTGATTTGTACCAGGACTTCGCCTTCTTTAGGTCCTTCCAAATTAACGGTCGTGACTTCTAGCGGTGCTCCAGCTTTTGTTGCGATTGCAGCTCTGACTTCCATGGTTGCTTGTTCCCCTGAACTATAAGTGAGTGTAATTGGACCAGTTGTTTTACCTCTGGTCTATTTGTTTTATGAAATTGTAAACTAAGATTCTTAATCTCTTATCCTTCTCTCAGTTTACGTGCTAATATTCTGCTATCAAGAATAAAGTGATCAAAATTTGGTTCATTTGACTAATAAGCTGATAGCCTAAGGTTATCAAATGAGCGTCGGATTATAATATATTCAAATGGAAGTTTGAGGTAAGATGGCTGTATGAAGCTTAGTATATAAGTTTCATTTTCTTAGTTACATAGTCATTCAAGATTTTGTTCTGACATTACATAAACCTGGGAGATACTTTATATATGTCTTTTCTCTTACAGTGTTCCTTTAGGCAACGTCCCTTTAGGCAGCGTCCTTTAAATTGGTTTTTTGCTTTTTCCTTGTCATTCATTTTTCTATCTAGCTTTGTTTTTAGTTTGCAAACACTAGTTATTAACAGTGCAAATGCTGCTGAACAAAAAGATGCTAAATCAGATAATAAGAATAATAATTATAATGAAGTCGAGACTTTGGTCTTTGGCACGCTTCACATGGACAATGTGAATTTTGGTCAAACGGTTAAGTATAATTTTGAGCGTACAGGTGTTTTTGGAGATAACTTTAAAGATGCGATTGAACTCATAGTTTCTAAAGGAGAAGGGGAAAATAATAAATCTGTCGCATTTAATTTTTTCTCAGGCAAGCATAGCAGACCTTATCCGGCATTTGGTTTTGTTGAGTCTAATCCACTTCTTACCTTGTATTTCAACAAAGATGCTTGGGATATTTCCCGCAAAATTAAAGCCAAGGGTACGGCCAATTATTTAAGAAATCGCATCGTGAATGCTATTGGCAAGGTGAAAAAAATTGGCAAAACTGTATGTCAATATAATGGTGTGGACTATCCTGCAGAGATGATTTCATTTGAGCCTTATAAAGGAGATGAAAATAGTCACCATTTGGTTCATTATGCTTTGACTAAATATGAGTTGACCCTTGCGAAGGGGATACCAGGAGGCTTGTGTAAAATTAAGTCTATTGTTCCGCAACATGTTGGTGGTGTTCCAGATCATATTCGCCAGAAAATAAAGAAAGCAGGGATGATCCAGCTTGCTGAGGAAACTGAACTTGTGACATCGCTTAAGGATGTTAAAAAGCCTTTGTTAGTTGAAGTTTTAACTTTCGATAGTGTTCGTCAAACTGGTGTTGCCAAGACTGAATAGTTTCATGACGGAAAAGGTATTTACATTGGTTGTTTTTTAAATTTTTCATTTGCTTATAGGGAGAAATTTTAGGTTTATGAGTTTTATGAAAAAGATGTTACATTATCATGTGCTGGGACTGCTTCTTATGTTCAGCGCACTAACAAGTACAGCTTTAGAAGCTGCTGAAAAAAATCCTTATCCAACCATTGTCATTGCTGATTATGTGTTTGGATGTATGGCCTCGAATGGCCAAACCCGACAGGCTCTTGAGCGATGTTCGTGCAGTATAGATGTTATCTCATCAATTGTGACGTATGCAGATTATGAGAAGGCTGAAACTGTTTTGAGCTTGCGGCGACTTTCGGGGGAAAAATCAGCTCTTTATAAAACTGCTGCTCAATATAAAAATGCAGTTGATGTTCTTAAACGTGCACAGGCTGAAGCTGAGGTTCGCTGTTTCTAGATAAAACTCCTTCGTTCTAATTTATTGTTTTTATAGTGTTATTTAGCCTCGCTTCTTATGAGGCTATTTTTTTTCTTATGAGGCTATTTTTTTGTTTTAATTATTTTGTCTTTATTTTTCTCATAAAACAGCTTGAATTTTTGGTTTTCAAATAAAATTTTTGGCTTTGTGTGGTTAATATTAAATTGATTATTTGTTGCCGTTATTTCTTCATTCAAATTTAAGAATTCTCTGAGGGTTGCAGACTTTTTTTAAGGGCGTAAGCTTGTATCTGTAATTGGGAGGAAATTATTACACACGGTGTTTTGTACCCTTAAATTTTTTCAAGAAAATAATTTATAAAGACGTCTTGAAAAAATGAGAGATGCTTCACATCAATTCTGTTTTTTATTTCCTCAAAATTGCAAATAAAACTGTGTTCGAAAAGTTAAACCTGAAGCATTTTTCAGGGAAAAACTAAAACTAATAGGGAAGGGACGCATATGAGGAAATTATTGCTTTCTGCAATAGCGGTTGCCATGACCATTTCGGCTGCACCAGTGGCGCAGGCAAATGACAAACTTATGGCACTCTCAAATGACGCGAACAATTGGGCGATGCCAACAGGCGACTATGCCAATACGCGTTATTCTAAACTTAGCGAAATCACTGCAGCAAATGTTGGAACACTTAAGGTGGCTTGGACATTTTCTACTGGTGTACTTCGTGGTCACGAAGGTAATCCATTGGTCATTGGAGATATGATGTATGTTCATACGCCATTTCCAAACAATGTTTATGCCTTGAACCTGAATGATGGAACCATTGTATGGCGTTATGAGCCAAAACAGGATCCAACTGTTATTCCAGTTATGTGCTGTGACACGGTTAACCGTGGTGTAGCCTATGGTGATGGCAAGATCATTCTTCACCAAGCTGATACAAACCTCGTTGCGCTTGACGCTAAAACGGGTAAGCAACTTTGGAAAACTGCAAATGGTAATCCAAAAATTGGTGAAACAGGTACTTCTGCACCAATGGTTGTTAAAGATAAGGTTCTAGTTGGTATTTCTGGTGGTGAATTTGGTGTTCGCTGTCACGTTACTGCTTATGACCTTAAAACAGGTGCGCAATCATGGCGTGCTTATTCAATGGGCCCAGATAGTGATATTCTGGTTGACCCAGCGAAAACAACTCACTTAGGTAAACCTGTT
>CAXIDO010000271.1:0-4149 GCA_964022745.1 uncultured Methyloligella sp.
ACAGGACGGTTTTCTTCAATTAAAGCTGCAACGATTGTCCAATCTGGCTTATTTTCTAAAAAACCTCTGGTGCCATCTATTGGGTCTATGATCCAGACATGTGGGGCATTTAAGCGATTATCATCAACGGGGCTTTCTTCAGATAGCCATTTGATTGAGGGATCTAGTCGGCTTAACTCTTGTTCAAGAAGGTCATTTACAGCGTGATCAGCTGCTGAGACCTGACTGCCGTCTTTTTTAATATCAATATTGATATCTTTGCCAAAAAATTCCAGGGCGAGGTCACCAGCTTTAGATACCGATTGTTTTAAGGTGTCTAACATGCCTTCTTTATGAAGCATTCTGGTTGATCCTTTTCATCGTGGTAAAATTTGGTCTTCTACTTCTATTGGCTTTAGACTAAATGATTAGAATTAGCCATAATGTCAAAGCTTTTTATTCCATTTCTGCGCGATTGCAAACGGATAATTTACCATTTCTCTTAAGAGTAAAAACATGTGTTTCTGGCATACTCTTTTGTAATGACCCATAAAGATGGTCAACTCAGGGAGTTAACAGTGAGGCGTAAATCGCAAGGAGATGGCTGGGGCTTTGTCCCAGTTCTCCGATCGAAGCCCCTTTTCCCCAAAAGTTTGGTTTCACGCTTAACTTTAGAGCCTACGGCTTTAAAGGATGTGCTGACTTTTGCCGGAATTGATGTTGTGATCAGTCGGAAAGCTTTGGCTTTCCGGCAACACAGCTTTGGGATTCTTAGAAAAATAGACCGTATTCCACTGCATCAATATATTGGTGTGGCAGTGCACTATACGCCTACGCCTAAATGCTGGAAATTTTCTGAACTTTTGGGATTAGAGGGCTATCGTGCTTTTATTCCTCATAAAGTTAAGTCATTCTTATCACGTAAAATTGTACCTGCAGTGCCTGTTCGTTCTGTGCGGGAAAAGCTAGAGACATTGTTTGCAGTTGATGTTCCTTTTTCTGAGCAAGAAGAAGGTGTTGTTTCTCTTTATTTGCTGCATGAAGACCGCTCAAAAGATCTGTTGCTTTACTATGCGGATCATGAAGATGAAATCCAGGCTTTGTGGAAGTTTTGGTCATCACGGTTGCGTTTGCCGCAACTGCTTGTTGCGCCGGATGGATTTATTGATGAGCCGTTTCAGCCAGCAAGCTCTGTTGAGATACGATCTCCACAGCCCCGTAAGCCTTTTTACAACCTCAATCGCAGAGGTCCGCATTTCTTGCGCGTGCGAGATGTGGGCGCTGGGTTAGAGGTGCATCGTCGCTCGCAGCGTGTTAAGGGGCGGGAGATTTCAGCTCGTTCGTAAAAAAAGCGTATGGACTTGGTGCTTTTTTACCCTCTTAAAGCGAGAGCCATCAGGTGATCTGCTGTAAAGCCGATAAAAACAATAAGGCCAAAAACACCGTTTGATTTAAAGCGGTGGAGGCAATTGTCTGCGTCATCTAGTTTTAAGGTTCCGATTTGCCAAGAGGCATGCAAGGCGGCCATGCCTATGGCTGTGAAATAGATGAGTTGTGCACCAATGAGCATACCAACGGCATATAGAAGGATGATTGTGAGGCCGTAAAAGCCGATAAGCCAGGTTTGTGTATTGTCTCCAAATTTCAGAGCGGTTGATTTCATACCAATGACTGCGTCATCTTCTTTGTCTTGGTGAGCATAGATTGTATCGAAGCCCATGGTCCAGGTGAAGGCTGCGGTCGTCATGAGGATCGCAGGGAGATCTATTGAGCCTTTAATTGCTGTCCAGCCCAGCAAACAGCCCCTACTAAAGCAGAGCGATAACATGGCTTGGGGCCAATAGGTGATGCGTTTCATGAAGGGGTAGATCAGGATGGGTAGAAGTATGAAAACGCCAAGACCAATAGTTAGATAATTGAATTGTAGCAAAATCAATAGGGCGAGAGTGAGCAGGATTGCCAGCACTTTTACGGCGGTTTTTACACTGATGGCGCCGCTTGCTATGGGTCTTGATTTGGTTCTTGCAACTTGAGCGTCTATTTTTCTATCTGCAATATCATTGAAAACGCAGCCGGCGCTTCTTGTCAGAAAGGCGCCCAATAGAAAAAGAGCAAAAAGAAGTATCGGTTGGGTGGCTAAAAAATTATTAAAAATTGCCGGGGTTTGGTCTGCTGGAAGCCTTGGGTAAAGTGAGAGCTCACTCCTGTAGGCGGCAATGAGGCCCCAGAATGCTGGCCAGGCTAATAACCATGTGCCGATGGGGCGATCCAGACGCAGCAAACGGATAAAGGGGTCTCTATTTTTTGGCAAAAAACTATGAGCAAGTGTGTTTTTTTCACCATCATAGTTTTTTTCATTGAGCTCTTGTTCGGTGTTAAGTGAGTTGTCGTCTATTTTTGTGGAAGAGTTTTGTGGATTTTCATCAGGATGTTTTGTGTTTGCCATTTATCAAGCTCTTCGTTACTTAGACTTAGTGATTTTTAGAATATTTTGTTCAGATATATCATAAGTTTCAAGATTTTGTAGTTAGCAATCTATTGGTTTCTTGAATTAATTTTTGGATTTTGAGGTTTACTATGGCGAAGGGGCCTTCTACGCGGTTATTTATTGAGCATTCACTGAGTGATGGTGCTGTTGTTTCGCTAGAAAAAGATCAATCTAACTATTTACTTTCTGTCATGAGGTTAACAACTGGCGACCAGATTGTCGTGTTTAATGGGGCCGATGGTGAATGGTTAGCGAAAATTGATAAAAAGAGTAAAAAAGTGGCCGAGCTGCAGCTTGTTGAATTGCTTCGCCCGCAAATTCCCCCTCAAAAGCTTCATTATATTTTTGCGCCTTTAAAACGGGCACGTTTAGACTATATGGTACAAAAGGCAGTTGAGCTTGGTGTTTCCAGGTTAACTCCTGTAATGACTGAATTTACGAATGTTGATCGGGTGAATTTAGATCGTATGAAGGCCAATGCTATTGAGGCGGCTGAGCAATGCGGCATTCTTTCAATACCGCAAATTGATAGTCCTGTTAAACTGCCTCATTTGATTAGTGGATGGTTAGAGGCTGAAGGAGCTGACAAAAGTCTGGTTTTTTGTGATGAGAGCCTTATGCAAGGGGGGGCTATCACCCAATTGAAGGAAATTGAGCAATTACCACTCGCTGTTTTAATAGGGCCTGAAGGTGGCTTTTCTGCGAGTGAACGTGACTTGCTGGTAGGGCAAAGATTTGTTAAAGCAATTTCTTTGGGTCCTCGGATCATGCGAGCAGACACGGCGGCGGTTGCTGCTTTATCTTTGGTGAATAGTGTGCTTGGTGATTGGCGTAATTGATTTTTTTTGTATTTGCCTTACTTGTGTTTGTGTAATGGTGATTGCATCTTTTGTATGTTTTTTTGATTTTTGCATCTTAATTTTTTCGGAACTTTATTCCCAATCTTGTAGGAGATTTATATGTCAAATAGCGTGGACCACTCTACGCCGCTAGAGACGCGAGATCAGTTAATTGCTGATTTGGCAGCCGGGATGAAGCCGAAGGATCAATGGCGCATTGGGACCGAACATGAAAAATTTCCGTTTTATCGGAAAGATGTTTCTCCTGTTCCTTATGAGGGAGAAAACGGGATTGCTGTGCTGCTCGATGAAATGCTGGAGGCTAATAGCAAATACACGGGTATTTTTGAAGGTGATGTGATCATTGGATTAAAAGAGCCGAGCACTTGCGGGAAATTTTCTTCAAACATTTCTCTTGAGCCTGGTGGGCAGTTTGAACTCTCAGGCGCTCCTTTGAAAACCATTCATCAGACGCGCAATGAAATTGGCCGGCACTTTGAAGATGTCAGCGCAATTGCAGATGAAATGGGCATTGGCTTTTTAGGGCTTGGTTATTCTCCTAAATTTTCAGTTGATGATATTCCTCATATGCCGAAAGGGCGCTATGGGATTATGCGAGACTATATGCCGAAGGTCGGCACATATGGGCTTAATATGATGCATAATTCTTGTACCGTTCAGGTTAATTTGGACTTTGGCTCAGAAGCTGACATGGTCAAGAAATTCCGGGTTAGCTTGGCATTGCAGCCTCTGGCAACCGCTTTGTTTGGAAATTCAGTTCTTAAAGACGGGGCTGTTAGCCAGTTTCATTCATTTCGCTCTGAAGTTTGGCGAGATGTTGAT
>CAXIDO010000272.1:0-4135 GCA_964022745.1 uncultured Methyloligella sp.
TGATCAAGGGTTTGCAAACTCAAATTACATGCTTGGCTATATGAGGCTGCTTGGTAAGGGCGTGAAAAAGAATGATAAAAAGGCAGCCATGTGGGTGTTTAAGGCTCTTCAAGGTAAGCATCAGTTCGCCGTCAAAGAAATGACGACAAACTCGGCTGGATGGTCGCTTACTTTTAGAAGAGAGCTGCAACGTTTGATGGCGAATGCCGGTTATTATAATGGGCCACTTGATGGTAAGTTTGGGTCTGGTACTTACAATGCCGTTCGCAGTGTAGCTGGACAATAGGTCTTCATAACCAATCGTAAGCGAGATTTTAGATTTAAAGGGGGATGGTAAAACCATCCCCCTTTTTTTATTTTCGCTTATGCTTCGAAGCTATTTCCTTTACCCGGTTGAGGGAAATGTATATATCTATTAGATATATTCGCTCTATTCATTTAGAGACATGATGGGGGTACTATGAGACGTCTAATCCTTGGTGATTTGTTTGGTCACACTCTTCGCTTTTCTACTTTTCGTTTTTTTACAGTTCGCTTTTTCACGCTTCTTTTATTTTCTTTTTTATTGCCTGGCTGTTCCGAGCCTGAGCCAACTGAAAAGGCTGAAATTGTTCGCTCAATTAAATATATGACCTTAAAACCAAAAGTTATTAATCAAGCACGTTTGATTGCTGGCGTGATTTCTCCGACAGTGAGCACAAAAGTAGCTTTTGAAATTTCGGGGCAAATTTTAAAATTGAATGTAGCTGTTGGTGATCGCGTTAAAAAAGGCGATGTTCTTGCCGAAATCGACCCACAAACTTATAGCCTCAAGGTACAAAGTGCTGAAGGTAATTTAAAAAGTGCGTTGGCGCGTCTAGCTGATGCTGAGAAAAAGTTTGAGCAGCAACGTAAACTGTATCAGAAAAAATTTACAACAAAGACTGAATTTGATAGTTCGCTTGCTACGCTCGAGAGCGCACGCAGTGAAGTCTCTATTCAAGATAGTGCCTTGAAAATTGCCAAAAGAGATCTTGCGAAGACCTCTCTTTTAGCGCCGTTTGATGGCGCCATTTCTGAAAAATCAGTTGAAGTTTTTGAAGAAGTGACCGCTGGCAAAGAAATTGTCACTCTTCATACCGAAGATAATTATGAAGTTGATGTATCTCTGCCAGAGACTTTGGTCAATGAAGTTAAGATTGGCAATGAGGTCGATGTGAAGCTCTCTATTGGTCTTAGCGCTCCTATCAAGGGATATGTCAAAGAGATTAGCTCGCAAGCGGGACAAGCAAACGCTTTTCCTGTCACGATTGGTCTGAGTGAAAGAATTGATAAATTACGCCCTGGTATGAGCGCTGAAGTGACGTTTAAATTTCAAGAAGATCTTGGCGTCCCAACCTTTGCAGTACCCACTACAGCTGTTTTACCGAGCGGGGAGCCAGAAAAGGCTTATGTTTTCATCTTTAATAAAGAGAAAAAATTTGTTGAACGGCGTGAGGTTAGAGTTGTCAATATACGTGACAATGACCTCCTCATTGCAGGACAAGTTAAAAATGGTGATGTCATTGCAACAGCTGGTGTCTCCTTTCTTTATGACAAACGCCCGGTGCGTCTTCTTCAATAGCTGAAAGATTTTTTCCATGCGGAACTTAACAGCCTTTGCTCTAAATAATCGAACTCTTGTTTTGCTCTTTGTTGTCCTCATCTTATTTGCCGGACCTTTTAGCTATACAACTCATCCGTCTCGCGAAGACCCTGAGATCACCATTCGAACAGCTCTTATAACAGCGCAATTCAATGGTATGTCTCCAACACGGATCGAAAATTTAATCACTCGTAAGATTGAAGAAAAGCTGCGTGAAATACCCGAGGTTGAGCATATTATTTCTACCGTTCAAAATGGGGTGACGATTATTCGCGCGGCTGTTTATGAGCGCTACAGTGATATGGACCCTATCTGGCAAGACCTTCGAAATAAAATGGAAGATGTTAAGGGGGACCTGCCAAGCGGCACTGAAGGCCCTTTTGTTAATGATGATTATGGTGAAGTTGCCATGGCCACCATAGCATTAACAGCTGAGGGGTTTACTTTGGCTGAAATGCGCACGAATGCAAAAAATTTGCGCAATCAACTTTACCGGGTCAACGGCGTGCGAAAGGTTTCTCTTTTTGGTGTGGAACCTGAGCGCATTTTTGTAGAAGTTGATAATATTCGTCTGGCTCAATATGGTATTAAAGCATCTGATATCACGGATGCGATTAGCCGTCAGAACATTGTTTTACCTGGTGGTATTATACAGGCTAACGGCGAATCTTTTTATGTGGAACCAACTGGTAATTTTGAAAATTTAGAGCAGCTTGAAAACCTTCAAATCAAAATTCCGGATAAAACCGGCCAAGTTGCTTATCTAAAAGATATTGCGACAATTTCACGAGGCTTTGCTGACCCTCCAAAATCACCTGCATTTTTTAATGGCAAGAAAGCTATCGTTCTTTCCGTTTCAATGATTGACCAGTTTGATAGTTTTAAATTTGCCGAAGACATGAAGGCCAAGACCTCTCAATTAGAGCAAGGCTTGCCCATCGGTTATCAGCTTAGTTATATCACTTTCCAACCTAATGAGATTGAAATTGCGGTTAGCGGCGTGATGAATAATCTTTATCAGACGATTGGGATTGTTTTGGTTGTGGTGATGGTATTCTTGGGGTGGCGTACGGGATTATTGGTTGGAGCGATGGTGCCACTGGTGATGCTTCTGTCTATCCTTGTGATGCGCATTATGGGCATTGAACTTGAGCGCATGTCTCTTGCAACTTTGATTATTGCACTTGGCCTCTTAGTGGATAATGGCATTGTGATTGCTGAAGATATTAGTCGGCGGTTGGCTGAAGGTGAGGACCGCTTGAAAGCTGTGATTGCCTCAGGCCAAGATATGTCGATGCCTTTGCTCTCTTCCAGCTTAACAACTGTTTTTGCTTTCATGCCGTTAATGCTGGCGGATAGTACGGCTGGTGAATATACCCGCTCTATTTCTCTCGTGATTGCAATTTCCCTGCTTGGATCATGGGTCATGGCTGTAACGGCGATGCCGTTATTCTGTTATTGGTTTTTAAAACCAGGTAAACTGATAGATGACAATCATTATGAAACGCAGCCGTTTTACCGGATTTATCGGTCTATTCTTGATGGCATTTTAAGTTTTAGATTTGCGTTTTTAGGTGTTGTTTTGCTCACCTTATTTGGCGGGGTCTCACTATTTGCCTATGTTCCCAAAGTGTTTTTCCCGGCATCAGAGCGCACCCAATTGCAAATTTTGGTTGATGCACCGGTTGGGAGTAATAGTTACCTAACACTCGCGGCTGTGAAGCCTTTGCAAAACTGGTTGCTCGACAAAGCCAAAAACCCTGAAGTTAAAAACCATGTTGCCTATGTCGCTGGTGGAGGGCCTCGCTTTTATCTTGGGCTAGATCCAAACGACTCTGATCCATTTCGAGCGTTTTTGGTTGTGAATGTGAAAGAGCCTTCTGATATTGTGCCTTTGCTGGAGAAAGTGCGCCAATTTGCAAACCTTTCCATGCCTGATGTACGTGTGACGCCAAAGCCGATGTCTATGGGTCCTGGAGAGGCTGGTTTGGTTGAATACCGGATTGTGGGTAGTGATGCCAAGACATTAAAATCTTTATCTGAACGCATTATGGCGGGCATTCGTGCTATTCCTGGCTCTCGGAATATTAAAGATGACTGGGAGAACCCAACCGTCAAAATCATTGTAGATATTGATCAAGCGCGAGCAAGGCGTGCAGGAGTTACTTCTGAGCAAGTGGCCAATGCGCTTAATGCGAGTTTGGCTGGCTCGACAGTTTCTGGTTACCGGGAGGGCGATCAGACTATACCTGTGATTTTGCGTGAAAAAGGGCTGGCTCGTAAAAATATTGATCGGTTGCGGACACTCAATATTGGAGTAGAAAACGGCAACCCCATTCCTCTTTTACAAATTGCTACATTTCGTGGCCAGCCAGAGTTTTCTTTAATGCAGCGCCGTGATTTAGAGCGCACGATTACCATCTCTGCTGTCAATAAAAACATGACGGCTGCTGAACTTGATACTGCTCTGACACCGCTATTGAGTAAAATTCAAACTGAACTACAGCCTGG
>CAXIDO010000273.1:0-4134 GCA_964022745.1 uncultured Methyloligella sp.
GACTTTCCATTCTTCAGATTTTCAGGCATCAGATTTTAACTCCTCTAAACTCTCGGCTACATCATCAGATGAGCAAAGCTTAGACTCTCATTCTTTTGATAAGGTCTCTTTTTTAAGTACAGGTGGGCTTCTTATCTCACTGGGCTGTTCTTTGGTTTTTACATCTTTCTTTTCTGCACAATATGCCGTTTTTTTTGTTTTTTTTACTATTGCTATCTGCTTGTTTTACTCTGAAAAAAAATCGCTTATTTTCTCACTCGACCTCTCTCATGAAAAACTGCCTTTCCGAATACCTGCCTGGAGCCTGCTCGTTGCCCTTTTTTGTTTAGGCATTAGTTATTTCTTCTTTTCTGAAACCTCCCTCTTTTTGAATTACCTTCCTTTTTGGGCTGATCGTCTACTAGGAGCATCTCTGTTATTTAGTTTTGTTCTTCTGTTTCATACTTTTTCAACTGAACGTTTTGGACTTCATGTTTCATTTGGTGCAGTGGCTTTATCAATTTTGATTAGCTTCATTGGTTTTAACCTTGCAACTTACTGGCTGGATCTTGCTTTTGTTTTTACCGGCCTTAGCTGCGCCTCTCTTTATTGGGTCATCTGTTTCGGCCCCTATAAAATTGACAAAAGCATTCGTCTTGCTCTTGGTTTTTTTCTAGGTGTTTTCCTTTTAAAACTGATGAGCTTAGGCGCTGCTCTTCCTCCGCTCTTCTTACTATTGCTTGGGCTTTCATATTTGATATACCCTCACCTTAAAATAGCCGTCCTTAAAATACATAAGGCGCTTTTTAGAAATTAGGGTCTAAATTTGTTGCACGGAACAAAGAGCTAAGATATTGTTGGTTTCGTGAAGGCGCGGCAATATTAACCAATTGAAAGAATTGGAGTTTTTTGTGCAGACAGTGATATGCATTAAATGGGGGACACGGTATGGTTCTGACTATGTCAATCGCCTGTATTCCATGGTGAAACGAAACACAAAAAACGAAACTCGCTTTGTTTGCTTTACTGATGATGCAACAGGTGTTGATAATGGTGTTGAGATTAAACCTCTGCCTGAAATTAACATTCCTGATCATGTGGCTTGGACACCGTGGCGCAAGCTCTCTCTCTGGCAAGATCCACTAGAGGGACTTTCTGGTGATCTATTATTTCTAGACCTGGATTTGGTTGTCACTGGTAATCTGGATGATTTCTTTAGCTATGAACCTGGGCGTTATGCTGTCATCCATAACTGGACTCAACCTAATTTACAGATTGGGAACACATCTTGTTTTCGTTTCACTGTTGGCAAACACACTCATATTTTTGATCAATTTAATGCTGACCCGGACAAGGTTTTGTCGGACTTTAGAATTGAACAACAATATATTTCTGACCAAATTCCTGACCAGGTTTTCTGGCCCAAAGACTGGTGTCTTAGTTTCAAACACAACCTTATGCCGCGCTGGCCTTTGAACTTTTTCCAGGAACCTCCATTGCCTGCTGATGCTAGAATAATCGCTTTCACTGGCAAACCTGATCCGGAAGATGCGGTGATTGGAAAATGGCCCGAGAAGAACTTTATCAAAAAAAGCTATAAGCATGTTCGACCTACAAAGTGGATTGCTGAACATTGGCGGTAAAGTACGCATTTTTTTAATTGCCCTTCAGTTGCCCATCAACAACCGCGCTAAGCACCGGACACCAAAAGCGTCATGCCCCGCAACCCGAAAAGGGCTGGGCTCCTTCTTCATGCAGCATTGTTTTATGTAATCAACTTTGCTCTTATCAAACCACGGACGGAATTGCCGACATAGATTTCTTCAGCTGACAAGACATCTTTGATTGTGAGGATTTCTTCTGTTGCTTTACCTTGCTCGATTAGATTTTGACGTAATGTGCCGGGCAGTAGGCCGCTTCCTACGGCAGGGGTTTTAAGCTCGCCGTTAATTTTCACAAAAATATTCGTAAAGCTACCTTCAGTGAGTTCGCCTTTTTCGTTTTGAAAAATGACTTCATCTATTTTTACACTACCATCCTTTTGAGCTTGGCTTTGCACAGCTGTTCTTACATCATCATAAAAAGCTCGGTTTGTTGTTTTGTGATAGAGAAATAAATTCTTACTTTGCATTTCTTCTTTGGCCAGAGCTATGGTCCATATGGTTTCTTCGTCGATTGCCTCGATCTCTGTAGGGGTGATGGTTATGTTTCCATTTTTGTGAAGTAGCAAACGCAGCCTTAGAAGTGATTGTTTGCTTAAGTAAGCTGAGGCCTGCTGCGTTATGAAATCTATGAGACTAAGAATTTTTTCTTTATCATATGGGTAGAGGAAATAAGCTGCTGACTTTTCTAGCCTGTTCAGGTGTTCCTCAAGAAGAAGAACTCCCTTTTTGGGACTGTATGCCATTGTTTCTAAGAGACTAAACTCCGGGGTTTCTTTGGTAAGAAATTGCATTTTTAACAAACACTCAGCATATTCAGCTTCCACATCTGAATCATAAACCAAACCGCTTCCAATGCCGATACTGCCATTACCGTCTCTATCTAGCTCTATGGTTCTGATCGCAACATTAAATATATACTCATTGTCAGGGGCAAAAAAACCGATAGCGCCTGTATATACACCGCGCGTAGTTTCTTCTAGTTCTTCGATGAGTTCCATAGCTCTGATTTTAGGAGCCCCTGTAATGGAGCCGGCTGGATATAAAGCCTTGATTTGTTCGAAAAGTGAGAGGTCTTCTTTTAGTTTGGCTTTAACGATCGATACCATTTGATGTAAGGATGGATATGTCTCAACATGGTATAAATCAGATACTTCAACGGAACCTAATTCTGATACACGGCCGAAGTCATTCCGCATCAGGTCTACAATCATTAAATTCTCAGCTCGTGATTTTTCATCAGCTTTTAAGAAATTTGAATGCACCTCATCTTGCTCAATTGAGGTGCCACGTTTCATTGTCCCTTTCATGGGGCGGGTTTCTATTTCACCATCTTTGCAACGGATGAAAAGCTCTGGTGAAGCTGAGAGAATGGTTTTATCTTCTGTTACGATGATGCTGGCATATTCAACCGGTTGAGTTCGGCGTATTTTTTCATAGAGAGCTAACGGCTTGGAAATATTCTCGATACGGCCTTTAAAAGTGAGATTCATCTGATAGATATCACCAGACTTTATGTTTTCTTTTACCGTTTCAAATTTCTTTGTATAACTCTCTATGGTTTCGTCGACTGAGATTTTTAATTCAGACTTGTTCAAGCCCTCTACTTGTTGTTCTTCCAGCCAGCTTTCAATGTCATCTCTTGAGACATCTAACTTTTCTTTGAAAACACCAAACCATAAAAGTGGTTGCGTCTCGGCATGGGCTTCAATTTTCTTACTTAATTGATGATGAAGCTTGTCTTCAAAGGCCAAACCTAATTCATAGGTCATAAAGCCAGCTACAAAGTGCCCTTGTTTCAAAGCATTTGATATTTGGTCAAAAGCATAGACGATTTCGCTAAGAGAATAGGCTGTGATAATTTCATGTGGGTCTTGAAAAAGATGACCACCTTCAGATTGATCAAGGCTATTTTCCAAAAGAACAAATGGAGCCTGAACAAATTTTAAATGATCTCTGTTTTCTAATGTCATATATAGCTTACCTTGTTTTCTCTTGCGGCTTTTTTTCTGCGCTTCAGATGCCCTCCGCACCACTGAAGCTGAAGGGCCTACTAGGTGCAGCGCTTTTCTTACGATCAGCTTATCCGTTACTCGCTTCGCTCCGTTCGGGCTGATCTGGTGCGCCGGACGCCAACTGGCGTAATGTCCCTCAGCCCGAAGTGGCCTGAGCTCCTCATTAGAATATTCATATTTATATTTCTTGCGCTCTTTTTATAGTGCCTTCAAATTATACAGCTTTTTACATTTTATTGGGTGAGATGTAAGAAAAAATAATTTTTCGCTTTTCTTTTTATTTTAAGCTGTTATAAAGCTTTCTCTTACCTTGATTTTATGGCTTTTCAGCCTTGTAAAGTCGTTTTTTATGCACCATGTGTATAATGCTTGGTTCGTTTTATTGGGAGGCCCCCTTTGAAGCGGGGTAAGATTTTTATTTTGTCGCGGGGTGGAGCAGCCCGGTAGCTCGTCAGGCTCATAACCTGAAGGTCGTAGGT